>CACZSE010000187.1 GCA_902783735.1 uncultured Lachnospiraceae bacterium | reverse complement strand
GTAGTGAGCAAACGCGGTTCTTCTCATGTTATAAGGGTTGAGATATATGTTAACGGGCAGTATCTTTATGCTATAGATGCCGACGGGATCATAGCGGCGACCCCAACAGGATCTACAGGATACAGCATGTCGGCTGGGGGGCCTATCATCCACCCCAATGCATCACTTATATCCATCACGCCGATCTGTGCTCATACCATGAATATCAGGACCATTGTTGTAGGACCGGATGATGTGGTGGAATTTGTCATAGGTCAGGGAAGAGACGATGATACGGTCCATGCCGAAGTATTTTCGGACGGAGGAGCCGGCTACGAAGTATCTACAGGTGACAGGATAAAGATAACCAGGGCAGGTTACAGCATCAGACTGGTGAAGACTGAACAGACCAGTTTCCTTCAGACTTTAAACAGAAAGATGGCTGACTGAGGATAGATCGTGAAAAGAGAAAGACAGACAAGGATACTTGAACTGATAGAGACAATGGAGATTGAGACGCAGGACGAGCTTGTGGAAGTTTTGCGCAGTGAAGGCTTCAATGTTACCCAGGCAACGGTTTCAAGAGATATCAATGAGCTGCAGCTGGGGAAACTCCCATGTGGGAACGGGAGAAAGAAGATCGGCATACAGCCGGCCGGTAACCAGCATCTTACAAACAAGTATATAAGAGTATTAAGAGACGGATTCATGTCTATGGACAGCGCTCAGAACATACTTGTTGTCAGAACTGTTTCGGGAATGGCCATGGCTGTCGCGGCAAGTCTGGATGCTCTTCGCATGAAGGAGGTAGTAGGATCCATAGCCGGAGATGATACCATCATGATGGCGATCCGCACTACCGAAGAGACCCAAAAGGTCATGGATAAGATTAGGGAATATCTATAGGGAAAAGAAGATGTGCTTGAAGTAGAAAGCAAAAGGAGCACATATGTTAGAAAGTTTACACGTTAAGAATCTTGCACTGATCAAGGAGAGCGAAGTCTTTTTCTACCCGGGGTTAAATATCCTTTCGGGAGAGACGGGAGCAGGAAAGTCCATCATACTCGGTTCGGTAAGACTTGCTTTAGGTGCCAAGGCGGGCAGGGAGTTCATAAGAAACGGTGAGGATTACGCACTGATAGAACTCATTTTTAAAAGCAGCAGGAAAGAACTGATCGATGCATTAAATGAGCTTGAGCTACCTGTGGAAGATGACGGTACGGTCTTTATTCAGCGTAAGATCATGGAAGGCAGAAGCACTGCCAGAATAAACGGGGAGACCGTTACAGGCAGGGGGTTAAAAAGAATAGCTTCACTTCTGATCGATATACACGGACAGCATGATACGGCTGAACTTTTAGACAGTAAAAACTATCTGGATATTCTGGACGATTATTCCGGATTTGAGGCGGAACAGATCCTTGAAGAAGTAGCCGGAGCATATGCGGATTATATTTCGGTAAAAAAAGAGTTTGATGATAACCGCTCATTGGATAAAAACAGGGAAAAGGAACTCTCTCTGGCCGAATTCGAAATAGAAGAGATAGATGCAGCAGGGTTAAGACCGGGTGAGGATGAAGAATCAGAAGACAGATACCGGCTCATGAATAACAGTAAAAAGATAGTAGAGTCGGTCTCAAGAGCATATTCACTGATGAACGGTGAAGGGGGAACGCAAGACGGCCTTGATCATGCATTAAGAGAGATACGAAGCGTATTAAGATACGATGATTCACTTGCTGAAATGGAAGCCGATATAGCCGCAGCAGCCGATATACTCGGGCAATGTAGTCGAAACATGGATGATTACATGTCGAAAATGGAATTTTCGCAGGATGAATTTAATGCGGTGGAGAACAGACTCGATGTTCTCAATCATCTTAAGAATAAATATGCGGGTTCGATCGAAGCGATTCTTGACTATGCTGATGAAAGAAGAGCATTTGTTGAAAAACTGAGTGATCTTTCGGCTTACATGGAAAGACTTGAAAAGAAGCTTAACAGAACAAAAGAAGAACTGTTAAATGCATGTGATAAGCTTTCCAAAGTAAGGATTGAAAAGGCAAGGATCCTTTCCGAAGAAATAGTAAGAAACTTAAAACAGTTAAATCTTGAAAATGTCAGATGTGAGATATCGGTAGTATCAGACAGTGAAAACATTACTGAAAAAGGATATGATAATGTGGATTTTCTGGTTTCGTTCAACGTCGGGGAGCCGTTAAGATCGCTCGCAACGGTAGCCAGCGGCGGAGAGCTGTCAAGATTTATGCTTGCGCTCAAAGCGATCACAGCCGATAAAGAAAAGACAGAGACGCTCATATTTGATGAGATAGATTCCGGGATCAGCGGTAAAACGGCGTGGAATGTGGCTGAGAAGATGAATGTGATAGGAAAAGATCATCAGGTTATAGCAATAACCCATCTTCCTCAGATCGCGGCCATGGCGGATTCACATTATCTCATAAATAAATCAAATGATGATGACAGAACGCAGACTACCATAAAGAAGCTTTCGGAAGAAGAGAGTACACAGGAAGTGGCGAGACTTATGTCAACCGATGTTATCACGGATATATTATTACAAAGTGCAAAAGAATTGAGATCACAAGCAAGGGTTAGCAAAAAACTATAAAGACCGGAGGACAAAATGTATGAAAAACGTTCTATTTGTGGCATCTGAGGGGGTTCCTTTTATCAAGACCGGCGGTTTGGCCGACGTTGTCGGATCATTGCCGAAGTGTATTGATAAGAAGTATTTTGACATACGTGTTGTTTTGCCAAAATATACATGCATGAAACAGGAATTCAAAGATATGCTGACTTTTAAGCAGAATTTCTATATGGATTTTCATTGGAAAAATGCATATGTCGGTATACTTGAGGCGGAATATGAAGGCATTAAGTTCTATTTCATAGATAATGAAGGTTATTTCGGCGGGCTCAGACCATATTGTGACGATCCTTTATGGGAGATCGAAAAATATGCATTTTTCTGTAAGGCAACATTGTCGGCCCTGCCGCTTATAGATTTCAGACCTGACATTATACATTGTCATGACTGGCAGACCGGACTTATTCCCGTTTATCTTAAGGAAAGATTTTCCGGAAATGAGTTCTTCAGAGGCATAAAGACCATTATGACGATCCACAACCTAAAGTTTCAGGGAAAGTGGAGTGTAAATGATGTCAAAGAGATAACGGGGCTCAGCGATTATTATTTCACGCCCGATAAGCTTGAGGCTTATAAAGATGCAAACCTCCTGAAGGGCGGCATAGTTTTCTGTGATGCCATAACAACGGTCAGTGAAACATATGCAGAGGAGATAAAGACTTCATTTTACGGTGAAGGACTGGACGGACTGTTAAACAGCAGATCAAACGATCTGAGAGGAATAGTAAACGGTATAGATTACAAAGACTTCGATCCACAGACCGATCCCTTTATAGAGAAAAATTACAATGCTCGTGACTTTAGAAAAGAAAAGGTAAAGAACAAACTTAAGCTTCAGGAAGAATTGGGTCTTAAGAAAGACGCAAATACCATGATGATCGGTATTGTATCGAGACTTACCGATCAAAAAGGTTTTGATCTGATCGCTTATATCATGGATGAACTCTGTCAGGATAATGTTCAGATAGTGATCCTCGGAACGGGTGAGGAACGCTATGAGAATATGTTCAGACACTTTGACTGGAAGTACAGTGACAAAGTCTCAGGAAATATTTACTATTCAGAGCCTCTTTCTCATAAGATATATGCAGCATGTGACGCATTCTTAATGCCATCATTATTTGAGCCCTGCGGATTAAGTCAACTCATGGCATTACGCTACGGAACGGTTCCGATAGTCAGAGAAACCGGCGGATTAAAAGATACGGTTGAGCCTTACAATGAATATGAGAGTACGGGAACCGGCTTCAGTTTCTTGAATTACAATGCCCACGAGATGCTTTCTACCATTCGATATGCGGAAAAGATATATTATGATAAAAAGCGTGAATGGAATAAGATAATAGACAGAGGCATGGCAAAGGATTTCAGCTGGTACACAAGTGCAGCAAAGTATCAGGAAATGTATATGTGGCTTTGTCCGGATTATGATGCTTAAGCACTGAGAATTTAATATTGAGATTATGAAAAG
>CACZSE010000186.1 GCA_902783735.1 uncultured Lachnospiraceae bacterium | reverse complement strand
CTGAGAACCACACCCCGCTGTTTTATATCATTAAGGCGTTTTTTCAATTCATCGCTGTTAACATCAAGATAAATGATATGAGAACCTTTTTTCAGATGGCGGACAGCCTTTTCACTATATATGGCACTTCCACCCGTAGATATGACGGTATCGGTTACATTTATGCTAAGTAACGTCTCTTCCTCACTCTTTAAAAATGCATCAATACCGTGATCTTCTATGATATCACTGAGTTTCTTACCTGTTCTTTGCTGTAACAGAATGTCTGTGTCAAGATAATCCATTCCCAATATCTTAGCCAGTATGACACCTACGGTACTCTTGCCTGATGCAGGCATACCTGTCAATATGATATTTCCTCTGGCGTATAAATGATCCGGTAAATGATCCAAGATATCAAATTGATGATCCGCCCGTTCAAATTCATCAAGAATGGGGCATGGAATATGCGGTTCAAATGCTTTTTCATGAAACCATGTACACTGGATCGGATGCATTCCGGCTTCTGCGGCTGCATAAAGCTCATTTGATCCGCCATCGCCCACATACAGGCACTGATCCGGATCAAGCTGCAGCTTGTCTGTCATCATTTTAAACAGTGTACGGTCGGGTTTGCATATGCCCTGCTCATATGATATCAGCGCCACATCAAAATATTGAAACAGTTCACTCTCTCTGATAAAATCGCGCTCGTCCGAGAAAGTATTCGTAATAAGTCCGATCTTTATGCCGTTTTCCCTGAGTTTTTTAAGAAGTTGGATCGACTCGTCCGGTATTGCACTAAACGTATCCGTCAATGCCCGCTTTCTGCCATCTGCAGCCAGTTTTACACTTTCTTGTGAATACAGGCCGAGTCTTTTTAAGACCACCTCAAGCGCCTCTTCAATGGTATATTTTCCTATACTTCTATCCTGCTCTGTATCATGCCATTCTTTTCTGAATTCTTTTATATCTGCGCCTAAGTCGGCAGCTATATCCTCTCCAAAATACGTCCTGCCTTCGAATAGCGTGACCAATGTCTCAAACATATCAAAAATAACGGCTTTGATCATATGTATTCCTCCTTTGGTGACAGGCACGTTCACAGTTTCTTCACGGTGACAGGCACGTTCACATTTTGTTCACAGTGACAGGCACCATATCCATGATCGAAGAAAGAAGATATATAAACGGTGAATTCCAGTAAATCGTCACCTCATTTGTAGAAAAGCTCTGTGTGACATCGGCATAGCACTTTGCGGGCGGTACATCAGCCATGACAGACTTGATATACGAATCCTCTTTATTGCCGTCAGGTCCTCCGATGACCATACCGGGCATCGGCTTTCCGATCGCTACCGAAGGTCTGTGATGAGGATTTTGAGCACTGAGCGAACCGTATCCTGTTACAAAGCAGTAGCCTGCCGCATTCTGACCGAGGATATATGACAGCTGATCATATACTGCCTGAGCGTATTCCTGTTTAGCCGATTCATCCGCATCCTGTGCAGCCATCAGCATCTGTCTGGCATATGCACAGACACTTAAGTTAGAGCCCCAGCAGTAATTCTTTCCGAGATCGACCATATATCCGTCTGTTTTGCTGTCAGCCAAAAACTTTTGTGCATTTGTCATGACCGCTTCCTTTATCTTAGCGGTCAGTTCAGCGTTTTGCTTTTCGGGATCAAGCTTCAGATATGCTATATTACCATAGCTTCCCATGCTGTCCCATCCGAATCCGTGAAGGACAAACATATCGAGGATATCCTCAATATATGTCTTATACTTTTCCTCTCCGGTTATAGAGTAGAGCTCAACGGCAGCCCAATACATCTCATCCTTGAACTGTCCGTCGGGATATTCTCCCGTCAGGATCTCCTCGGGGTTCTTGAATCCGGTAGCGCTCTTGTGTTCTTCCAGATAAGCATAAGCTTTCTTTGCACATGACAGTGCATTCTTGGCAAATGCGGGATCTATATCAGCATAGACTGTTGAAGCCTTAGCCATAACAGCGGCAAAATCTCCTGTTGCGGTGTTTGAGATCGGACATACTACAAGCTCCTCAGTCTCCTCCTGTGGCATAACAAACTCAGGGAACTCGCGACAGGTCACCTTATGATACACGCCGCCGGTTGACGGATCCTGCATCTTAAGCATCCAATTGAGCTCATAAGCAGCCTCATCCAATATGTCCGGTATACCATTACCGCTTTCGGGTATTCCAAGATCATCAGCTTCCCATATCTGAGGGAAATCTTCATATGTGAGCAACAGATCCATGACAGTTGTAGCACCTGCCACAACATATCTTCCGTAATCACCGGCGTCATGCCATCCGCCCGAAACATCTATATACGAATCCGTTCCGTATATGAGTGCCTTGGTATCATGACATACAGGGTGAGCAAATTCACCGGCTATATCAGCTTCAATCTCTATGCCGCATCTCTGTTTGTAAAGCATAAGGAAGCTGTCCTTTAACAGTTGATCATATACATCATCACCGATAGTGAACGGATATGACTCATCGCCGTTTGAAACGGCTACAACATATGTACCGGGTGTGGTGAAATCACTGAAATCTGCCTGATATACGGTCTCCTCGGCATAAGGAGCCTCTACAGGGCCACTCAGTTTACCGCTGTAAACCTCTTTGCCCGAGGTATCCTTAATTGTGAAGTTCGTATCAATATTCTCACTCCTTACAACAGCCGTTTTACGCTCTGTGGGCAAAAATCCCACCTGATTGAGATTGACATTGCGACTCAGATCGACGATCTCCGTCTTGATAACGTTCGAATCGTCAATGAGCACAACTGATACATTGTCAAATGTGACCACATGCGGGTCCAGAGTTGAGACACCTGCCGGTGTTCCCATATTAAAGCAAAGTCTCGGAGCGACATCGGTCTCTTTTTGCATGGTAAATTCCCATGAATAATGCTTCATGCCCGGCGTGATAGTAACATATTCTCCAAAGTACGGGAAATAATCACCACCGTTTAGCTGAAGACGTACCTCTATCACCCTCTCCAGAGTCGTATCAAGATCAAATGAGAATTCATATACGCCACCCTCATCAAGCTTGAAGCCGTCGTAGTAGATCTGAACGCCGTAATCCGTGGCGCCGGCTTTCTTGATATTTACATTACCCTGTTCACCGTCAGCCGTAAATTCGCAGTCTCCTCCATGATTCAGATATGTGTTCCAGTTATCAAGACCGCTGCTGAAATCACCGTTGAGGATCATATTTACTCCCAGGCCTTCTTTAGGCACTTCGGGTTCAGTTTCATCCTGCGCGCTGTTATCTTCAGTCTGTTCAGGCTGTACGGTATCGGCAACCTCCGTATCATTTGCAATTTGCGCTTCGGTGTTGTCGGGAGGTGTTGTTTCCTGTTCCTTACCGCATCCCGTCAAACCGCCAATCATCGTGACGATCATCATCATTGCTAATGCCGATCTGATATTTCTCCAATTTTTTACATGCTTCATGTCGCGTATTCCTTTCCTATGCAACTCCTGATCTTACATAAAAAAGCGCAATGAGTCCTTGTTCTAAGGACGCACAGCGCCGTTTTGTCTTACGTATGATCCTGCAAATTCATTGTATATGCAGCTGATCCATTTATCCGTCAAACTCTTTTTCATAATATACTCCTCACACATTCCTATAATAACATGTATCCGGGTGTATGTATACAGTAGAAAGATGGTCGTTCATGGTGACAGGCACGTTCACAGTTTCTTCACGGTGACAGGCACGTTCACAGTTT
>CACZSE010000185.1 GCA_902783735.1 uncultured Lachnospiraceae bacterium | reverse complement strand
GACGGAAACAAAACCATAAATGGTAGCGGAGGTGTTTCCAATATTACATTGGAGATCGACGGAATGATTATTGGTACCATGGATTTAAAGAATGGTTCAATGAACTATTCTGTCGGTTCCCTGGAATTGGGTGAACATGAGGTAAAAGTCACATTTAACGGGAACAGTTTTTACAATTCTTCTGCTGCAGCAAAAACATTTACCGTAAATAGAGGAAGTGTCACAACTGCGAATGTGACTCTTGATAATAATATGTTGACCTATAACGGGGTTGAGCAGACTGTAGATGTATCCGAAGTAACAGTCAACGGAAAAGAATTATCGCCCGGCGAATATGTTCTTTCGGGCAATAAAGCTAAAGATAAAGGAAATTATAAGTTGACGGTCACATTCAGGGATTACGACGGCAATGCTACGGCCGACTGGCAGATATTGCCCAAGGATGTGACTGTTTCGGCGAAGAATGCGGAAAAGAGATTTGGAGAAACCGATCCTTCTTCATTTGATGCTCAGGTTACAGGACTTATCGGAGACGATACCGTGTCATACAGTGTGAGCAGAGAAACCGGTGAGAATGTCGGAAAATATGCCATCATTCCAAGTGGAGACATTGAACAGGGAAACTATAAGGTTACATATGCGAACGGTACATTTACGATAAATAAGATCATGGCGGCAGGTGTAGCACCTGTTGCGCCGAACGGTCTTGTGTATGATGGAACCGAACAGAAGCTAATCACGAACGGAAGCACATCAGACGGTACATTTGTATATGCTGTGACAAGTGACGGATCAACCCCTTTGGACAGCGCATTTTCTGCGGAATTGCCCAAGGCGGTTTTGGCAGGAGACTACCGGGTATGGTATATGGTAAAAGGTGATGACAACCATACCGATTCCGAAAAAGGAAACGTAAATGTGACCATAGCTCGAAAAACGTTAGGCATAGAATGGAGCAATACGGAATTTGTCTATGACGAAAACAGTCACATCCCTGCAGCCAAACTTACCGGAGTTGTAAGCGGAGACAATATTGGTGTGGAAATATCCGGAGTGGGAACAAATGCAGGAAACTACACGGCATCCGTAACCGGATTGACCGGCGATAAGAAAGAAAACTATAAACTTCCCGACGACGTCAGCGTCACGTTTACGATCAAAAAGGCTGACAGACCGGCTCCGGTGCTGACTTCGGAAGATGAGACCGTTTCAGGCAAAAATGACGGAAAGATAACAGGTCTTACAGATGAGATGGAGATCGCAAGAAACGATCAGGAATACTCATACGAGCCGGTAAAGGCTGACAGTGGAACGGGCCTTGCACCCGGAACCTATTATGTGCGTTATAAGGAGACAGCAAACTATAAAGCATCCGCAGCAGCAGTCATAACGATCAAAGCAGGAAAGGAACCTGAAAAGGATCCGGATAAAGACCCCGATAAGGACCCTGATAAAGATCCCAACAAGGACCCCGATAACAAGCCGGGAAAGAAAGATACATCAGGCTCTTCGGGAAATGATGACGGAAACGGAGGCGGTAACAACAATGACGGTAATAATGAGCTTCCGGAGCATTACCTTGTAAAATTCATCAGAGAGATGAGGGCAGCAGCAAAGAAGGGCACACCACAGACAATGCTCCTTGAGATGGGCTATTCTCTTCCGTATGAGGTGATGCAGATTTTGAAGGATAATCCGCAGCTTACTCTTGTTTTCAACTATAAATGGAAGGGCGTTTCGTACAGCGTAACTATCGGCGGCGGAAATGCTTATGCAAACAAAGCCATTACATGGTACGGACCCGAATGGCTCGCAGCGTACTACGGAGCAACCGGAGGACACATAAGTCCGGCATCCGTTTTGGGTGGTTCAAACAATTTTGCAGGTCCGGGTCTTGGCGGAGCAAGGATATACATAGTAAAACATGGTGACTGTCTCTGGAAGATATCAAGAAAACTTGGTGTATCCGTAAGATATCTGGTTGAAAAGAACTCAATAAAGAATGAGAACAGAATATATCCGGGACAGCAGATAGTATATTAAACTATAAATGCCTGTAGCAGATCAAACATTTGATTATTTGATCGGTTATAGGCATTTCTTATAATGCATAATAAAAAACTGGGATTATACAAGTATTACCCATGGTGATATCATCCTCTCATAACCTACCGATCAGGTAGGTAAATAAAACGAAAGGAGAATTCAACATGGGTAATCCTGTTAAGATCAGTGTTTACAGAAAGAACACGGCAAACGATTATCTCGAAGCTGCATTGGACGTAGCGAGATGGATTAAGAAATATGAAGTAAAGAAGGAATTCGGTAAAAGCTGGAAGATAAGCAGCGGAGCCGGTTCAAAAGAAGGAGACGATCTGGCTCAGAAGATGACCGACAGAAGCATCTATTCGGGAGCTGCAGGTGTAGGTTATTTCTTCTTACAGTTATATGAGGCGACCGATGACAGGTCTTATCTCGATGAGGCCATACAGGCAGCGGAATATCTTATAAATACTGACGATGAAAACAATATTAAGCCCGGTGTCCACGGTGGTATCACCGGTGAAGGGTTCTTTACCGAGGCTTTGTTCAAAAAGACAGGCGATGCCAGATACCATGAATATGCACTTAAGGTCGGCGATAAGGCATATGAAAATGCCACGAGGGAGAACGGATATATTCACTGGGAAGGCCTTGTGGATTACATGGGTGACGGAAGTACGATAGCTTACTGGCTGTATCTGTACAAGATCACGGGTAAACAGAAATATATCGATTATGCGAAAGAATTTTTAGATTACATCATTACATTTAAAACCGATAACGCCGATGGGACCACATACTGGAAATTCTTTGATATCCATGATTATTTTGCCGAGCTTCCCGCCGGCGGTATATTGCCGAATTTCGCTCATGGTACAGGCGGGATAGTATATCTTCTTACTTTGTACTATGAAGCAACGAAGGATGAAAAATATCTTGAACTGGCAAAGTCGGGTTTTAGATTTTTACAGAAGATAGCCATAAACAGTGAAGAAGCTTCCATAGTTCCGTATCTTTATCTGCCGGACAGCGAGACACCTTTTGATGTATTCTATCTCAGCATGTGTCACGGCCCGGTAGGCGACGCGATAGCGGCAAAGGAATTATACAAGGCAACAAATGATACAAGCTATCTTGACTTTTACAAGAGGCTTTCAAACGCCCTCGACCGGGCGGGAGTTACATATAAAAGATCTGCCGGTTACTGGAATGATTGCATCTGCTGCGGTTCTGCGGGAGTTTTGTTACACTTTGTTGACGGCAT
>CACZSE010000184.1 GCA_902783735.1 uncultured Lachnospiraceae bacterium | reverse complement strand
CGTACAGGCAATACTTCTGCAGGTACCAGTGTTTTTGCCATGGTAGTACTTGAAAAGGAACTTTCGAAGGTTTATCCGCAGATCGATCTTGTTACAACTCCCGACGGTGCTCTTGTCGGTATGGTTCATTGTAACAACTGTACTTCCGATATCAATGCCTGGGTTAATCTTATGGATGAAAACCTTAAGCTCTTTGGCTGCAATATAGATAAAAATACTTTATATACAAAGCTTTTTGAAGTTGCTCTTAAGGGCGATGATGACTGTGGCGGTCTTATTTCCTACAACTATTTTTCCGGTGAGCCTGTTACGGGATTTGACGACGGTGCTCCATTGGTTGTCAGAAAAGCTACAGACAGCTTTACACTTGCAAACTTTATGAGAATGCATATTTACAGTTCGCTTGCTGCTCTTAAGTCGGGTCTTGATATGATGCTCAGAGAAGAGGGCGTTAAGGTTGATAAAATGTTTGGTCACGGCGGCCTGTTTAAGACAAAAGGTGTCGGACAGTCTGTTTTGGCAGCTGCTATCGACAGCCCTGTTTCTGTTATGGAGACTGCCGGTGAAGGTGGACCATGGGGAATGGCTCTGCTCGCTGCTTACATGGATACCAAAAAGGACGGTGAGAGCCTCAGCGATTATCTTGATAACAGGATCTTTGCGGGTCAGGCGGGAGAGACTCTTGAGCCCGATGCTTCCATGGTTAAAGGCTTCGACAGTTTTATGAAGCGTTATATGGCAGGCCTTGATATAGAAAAAGCTGCAGTTAACAGCTTAAAATAATTTTTTTTGAGGAGGAAACAACATGCTTGAGGGTTTGAAACAACAGGTGTACGAGGCAAATATGCTTCTGCCCAAGCACGGATTAGTGACTTTTACATGGGGTAATGTAAGTGGTATCGACAGGGAGAGCGGTCTTTTTGTCATAAAGCCGAGCGGTGTCGAATATGAAGAAATGTCTCCGGAAGACATGGTAGTAATGGATCTGGAAGGAAATAAGATAGAGGGACAATACAATCCTTCTTCCGATACTGCTACTCATCTGGAACTTTATAAAGCATTTCCCGAGATCGGAGGTGTTGTGCATACACACAGCTCATATGCGACAAGCTTCGCTCAGGCAGGAAGAGATATCCCCTGCTACGGAACAACGCACGCCGATTACATTTACGGTGCCGTTCCGTGTCTCAGGTGTCTTACAAAAGGCGAGATAGAAGATGCATATGAATCAAATACCGGTCATCTTATCGTAAATGAATTCATCAGAAGAGATCTGGATGTTACCGCCGTTCCCGCATGTCTTTGCAAGAATCACGGACCTTTCATATGGGGAAAGGATTGTTTTGAAGCCGTACATAATGCGGTCGTGCTCGAAGAGGTCGCTAAAATGGCAATGTGGACCGAACTTATTAATCCTCAGGTAAAACCGGCTCCTCAGGAGCTTATGGATAAGCATTATTACAGAAAACACGGTGCCAATGCTTATTACGGACAAAACTAAGTGCACGTGAACCATTTTTACGTTGTTAGATATGTTCTCATGTGGTAAAATGTTTATTGCATGACGTACATCTGTTATGGGTAGATGTATTAGGGAGCGCGAAAGCGACTTACTATTGAGAAGGAGTAAAGTAAAACAATGACCAATTTAGAACTGAAGCAAAAAGCAAACGAAGTTCGTAAGGGCATCGTTACATCTGTTCACAGCGCAAAAGCCGGACATCCGGGCGGATCTTTGTCTGCTGCAGACATGTATACATTTTTGTATTTTGAAGAGATGAACATTGACCCGAAGAATCCCAAAAAGGAAGACAGAGATCGTTTTGTATTGTCTAAAGGACATACGGCACCCGGTCTTTATTCCGTTCTTGCAAACAGAGGATATTTTCCTGTTGAGGATCTTACAACACTTCGTAAGCTCGGATCATATCTGCAGGGACATCCCTGCATGCAGGAAACACCCGGTGTTGACATGTCATCGGGATCTTTGGGACAGGGCATTTCAGCTGCGGTTGGCATGGCTCTTGCTGCGAAGCTTGACAATAAGGACTACAGAGTATACACACTGTTAGGCGACGGAGAGATACAGGAAGGTCAGGTTTGGGAAGCATCTATGTTCGCAGGTGCAAGAAAGCTTGACAACCTTGTTGTTATTGTAGATAATAACGGTCTTCAGATCGACGGAAAGATCGAAGATGTATGTTCTCCTTATCCGATCGATAAGAAATTCGAAGCATTCAATTTCAATGTTATCAATATCGACGGACATGATTTTGATCAGATCAGAAGTGCCATGAAGGCAGCCAGAGAGTGCAAGGGCAAACCTACTGCCATCATCATGAAGACTACAAAGGGTAAAGGTGTAAGCTTCATGGAGAATAATGCGGGATGGCACGGAAAAGCACCGAACGATGAAGAATATGCTACAGCTATGGCAGATCTTGCAGCTATAGATGAACAGTTAAAGGAGGGCAACTAATATGGGTGATAAGATCGCTACGAGAGAGAGCTATGGTAATGCGCTGGTAGCATGTGCAGAGGACTTCCCCAATCTGGTTGTTCTTGATGCTGACCTTGCGGGTGCTACAAAAACCGGTACATTTAAAAAGGCTTATCCCGAAAGACATATAGACTGCGGTATCGCAGAATGTAACATGACAGGTATCGCCGCAGGTCTTGCTACATGCGGAAAGATCCCTTTCATTTCTTCTTTTGCAATGTTTGCTGCAGGAAGAAACTTCGAACAGGTAAGAAACTCTATCGGATATCCTCACCTCAATGTAAAGATCGGTGCAACACATGCCGGTATCACAGTTGGTGAAGACGGTGCTACACATCAGTGTAATGAAGACATTGCTCTTATGAGAACCATTCCGGGCATGACGGTTATCGTTCCCAGTGATGATATCGAAGCCAAGGCAGCTGTCAGAGCAGCTCTTGAGATCAACGGACCGGTATATCTCAGATTCGGACGTGCAGCTGTTCCGGTCATAAATGACAATCCCGACTATAAGTTTGAGATAGGCAAGGGTGTTAAGCTTGCAGATGGTGACGATGTAACTATCATTGCTACAGGCATATGTGTGGATTCCGCTATGCAGGCTGCAAAGATCCTTGAAGAAAAGGGCATTAAGGCAGACGTGATCAACATACATACGATCAAGCCTCTTGACGAAGAGATCGTTATTGCTTCAGCTAAGAAGACAGGAAAGGTATTTACTGTTGAAGAGCACAGCATCATCGGTGGACTCGGAAGTGCCGTTTGTGATTGCCTCAGTGCAAATGCGCCTACTAAGGTTATAAAGATAGGCATGAATGACATATACGGAGAATCAGGTCCCGCAGGGGCACTGGTTGAGAAGTATGGTCTCGACGGTAAGGGCGTGGCAAATACCATTCTTGCCAATATATAATTGACTGAACTAAAAAGTGGCAATCAAACATTGCCACTTTTTATCAACTTTGGAGGTTATCATGAATATACTTGCTCCGTCCATCCTGGCCGCAGATATAGCAAATCTGGGCGAAGAGATAAAGACGACAGTTAAAGCAGGTGCTAAGTACTTACATATAGATGTAATGGACGGTGTATTTGTTCCCAGAATGAGCTTCGGACAATGCGTTGTTGAGAGCATCAGAAAATGTACTGATATTGTATTTGATGTTCATCTTATGATAATTGATCCCATCAAATGCATTGAAGATTTTGCAAAATGCGGCGCCGACATAATTACGGTTCATCTTGAAGCCTGTGAGGATGTAAGGGCGACTCTTAAAAAGATTCAAGAGTGCGGACTCAAGGCAGGGCTTTCCATCAAGCCTGCAACACCGGTTGAAGATGTCATTCCTTATCTTGATCTTCTGGATATGATACTTATAATGAGTGTTGAACCGGGACTTGGCGGACAGAAATATATGGAAGCCGCCACAGACCGAATAAGACAGACAAGAAAGATCATTAAAGAGAGAGGTCTGAATATAGATGTGGAAGTTGACGGAGGTGTTTGCAAAGACAATCTGAGAATGATACTTGATGCCGGCGCAAACGTTATAGTTTCCGGATCATCTATATTCAAAGGTGACATTGAGAAGAATACGCTCGAATTTGTAAAAATATTAAAAGAAGCAGAGTAGGGGTAACCTTGCTCTGCTTCTTTTTTAAGATCAAAGTTATGGATCACAGTTCTTTCAGGTAAAATCTGTTCATTGTTGAATGAACTATTTCCCTGGGCTTCGGAATCTGAACATATCCGCATTTTTCGTATATATGTATGGCTGCTTTAAGATTTGTATGAGTTTCTAAATACATTTTTTCATATCCCAGCAGTCTTGCTTTTTCTTCGATCATTTCAACGAGCTTATAACCAAAACCTTTTCCTTTCATACTGTCTTTCAGGTAAAGCTTTTGCAGCTCTGCGCAGTCTTTTATGAAGTTTAATCTGTCCAATCCGACACCGCCGACAACCTCTCCGTCGTTTTCGGCGATAAGATAATATCTGCAGCCTTTATCCGAAAGGTAAAATTCGCTTAAGTGTGCCAGATTGTCATCGAAATATACAGTTCCCGGTATATTCAGTTTATGTGCCTCTAAGTTTTTTCTGATGATATCGTAAAGAAACGGGTCATCCGATTTTTTTATTTCTCTGAAGTCTATCATGATCGAT
>CACZSE010000183.1 GCA_902783735.1 uncultured Lachnospiraceae bacterium | reverse complement strand
TTTAAGTTCAAGATGTATTCCGGTGCCGAGAGTACGGATGTTGTCATAGCCGGTATTGTTGAGGAAAAGCAGGACGATCATTATTTCTGGTACAACAGGTTGGAAAACTACGGGGATCTTCTCATAATGCCGATAGGGATCTACGACAGCCTCATAAAGGAAAATGAAGTTCCCACGACCTATTATGATATTGCAGTCATGTATGATTATACAAAGATCGACAATAAAAATGTGACCGCATGTAAGGAATATCTGGATCATATCGAAAAGACCAAGAACCTTAAGAGTAATTTTAATGACATTCTTACGCAATATAAGGTAGAAGAAAGGACCATAAGCCTTATACTCTTTGCCTTTGAACTTCCTATAGTCTCTTTGCTTCTCATGTTCTTATATATGATATCTTCAAGGATACTCGAGATGGAGACCACGGAGATAGCCATGTTAAAGAGCAGAGGCGTAAGCAGGATAAAGATCATAGGTTTATACGTTGCCCAGTCATCATGTATCGCATTCGGAGGATGTCTTATAGGCTTTCCCGTCAGCATCATCATGTGCAGACTGGCTGCATCGACAAATGCGTTTTTATCATTTTCACTTAAGGATGTCAGCATTTATCAGCCGACAGTAAGCATGCTCTTATTTGAGCTTATTGCCTTTTTACTGGCTGTGCTTTTTATGACACTTCCTGTTATAAGTCTTTCAAAACTCACCATAACGGAGAGGAAAAACCTCAGGGTATCATCTTCTGCCATACCCGGATGGCAAAGATATTTTATAGATCTTTTGCTTTTGGTGGTATCGGGATATCTTCTCTATAACTACTACAGACAGCGTGAGGCTCTGGCAGTAGATATAGTAGCCGGGGGTTCCGTGGACCCTGTGATCTTTTTGGATTCAAGTCTGTTCATTCTTGCCTTTGGACTTGTTCTGTTAAGACTTACGGGATATCTTGTAAGGTTTATTTATCATATTGGAAGAAAACGCTGGAAACCGGCCGGTTATGTGGCTTTTTTGCAGATCATAAGAAGTGCGAAACGACAGGGATTTATAACCGTGTTTTTGGTAATGACCATAGCTATGGGAGTTTTCAATGCAAATCTCGCCAGAACCGTTAATGAAAACATGGAAAAAAGGATCAATTATAATGTCGGTACCGATCTTGTGCTGGAAGAAAAATGGCCGTTGACCACCATAAAACTCGGAAGCGGGGGAACCATTTGGAGATATAAAGAACCGGATATAGGAAGGTTTGATCTTGGAAGTGAATATGGTATAGAAAGAAAAGCCAGAGTTTTGATAGATGATAATACTGACATAAAGGTCGGAAACAAGGTTGAATCGCAGAACATCCTGTTTGGTATAAGCACCAAGGAGTTTGGTGAGACTGCAATGCTCGACCCGAATGTCAATGATAAGCACTGGTATCATTATCTGAATATGCTTGCAGAAAACCCCAAGGGAGTTTTGATATCATCAAACCTTGCAAAGAAACATGATCTTAAGATTGGCGACAAGATAGATTACATACGATACAGTCCCATCGATCCTCACAAGGAGGATACTCAGACTTCAGCTACCGTTTGCGGAATACTGGACGCCTTTCCCGGTTATGAGAGCACGGTCTATGAATATGCCTCAGACGGAAAGCTTGCCCCCAGAGAACGTTTTCTTGTAGTGGCGGATTTTCAGACGATTATGAGCAACAGTACAATGCGGCCGTATCAGGTATGGCTTAAGTTTGAAAAAGGTGCCGATCCTCAAAAGGCACTTGATGCTTACAGACAAAAAGGGATCATATTTAAGAGTTACACAAACAGAACTCTGTCCATTCAGAAACAGCGTGATTCTGCCATGATACAGATCACGAACGGTATGTTCTCAATAGGCTTTATCATATCTCTTTTGATATGTTCCGTGGGCTTCATGATCTACTGGGTACTTACGATCCGGGAAAGAGAGATGATCTACGGTATATACAGAGCCATGGGTGTTACCATGAAAGAGATAGTCACCATGTTAGTCACCGAGCAGATATTCAGTTCTTTACTTTCGGCGCTGTCGGGATTCGGAGTCGGAGCGATAACGACGTTGTTATTTACAAAGCTCATAACTATCGTATATCTGCCAAAAAAGCATAACCTGCCAACGCAGATCTATATTCAGCTCGATGACAGCATAAAGATGATATGTATCATAGCGGCTGCATTTGCAGTATGCTTCTTTGTCATGAGCAAGACCGTAAAGAACATGAACATTACCAAGGCACTTAAGATGGGGGAGGATTGATATGGACAATATTATTGTTACAAAAGATATCCATAAGAGCTTCCCTTTGGGAAATAAAGAGACAATAGAGGTATTAAAAGGTATCGATATTACGGTACCTAAAGGTAAACTCACCATTTTAAAGGGGCGTTCCGGTTCGGGAAAGACAACGCTTTTAAACATCCTCAGCATGCTCGATGATCCCACGGAAGGTACGTTTTTTATAGATGGTGAGGACATGACTAAAAAGAGCATGACCGAAAAGGAGATGCTCAGAAGATACAATATCGGCTTTGTTTTTCAGTCTGTGGCACTGATCCCCATCATGAACGCTTATGAGAATGTGGATTTTGCTCTCAAACTTGCATCTTATGAGGGTGACAGGGACGAGCGGATAAAAGAGGTTTTGGGAATTGTCGGTCTGGGAAAACGTATGAACCATATGCCGGCTCAGATGTCGGGTGGTGAGCAGCAGAGGGTTGCCATTGCCAGAGCGGTGGCACATAAGCCCAAGATCATTTTTGCCGATGAACCCACGGGTGCTCTTGATACCGCATCCGGAATTGCTGTTATGAAGTTGTTTAAGGAACTGATCGAGAAGGAAGATATTACGATCGTCATGACTACACATGATCCAAACCTGATGCAGCTCGGAGACATGGTCTATGAGATGGAGGATGGTATGTGTACCGAGGTTAAGGAGACAAAAGATGCCGGATGAGATAAACGAAACAAATGACAACATTCTCGTTTGTGACGGACTGGTAAAGATCTATAAAACTGAAGATATTGAAGTCATGGCATTGCAGGGCCTTGATCTTGAGATCGGCAGAGGAGAGCTTGTAGCTGTTATCGGAAAGAGCGGAAGCGGAAAATCCACGCTTTTAAACATGATAGGCGGTCTGGAAAAACCGACTGCCGGGAGAATATATGTGGATGGCCATGATCTTTTTGCAATGGATGAGGCTGCCCTTGTGTCATACAGGAAAAGTACTGTGGGATTTGTATGGCAAAACAGCAGACAGAATCTGTTTCCGTATCTTACAGCCTTACAAAATGTCGAGGCTCCGATGTATTTTGAAAAGGGCGATAAGAAAAAGAGACGAGAGAAAGCAATGCATTTGCTTAAACTTACGGGAATAGATCATAAAGCAGAGTCGTATCCGGCGCAGATGTCGGGGGGTGAGCAGCAGAGGGTAGCCATAGCTGTTGCTCTTGCGTGCGATCCGAAGATACTTCTTGCCGATGAGCCTACCGGAGCTGTTGACAGTAAGACCTCCAACATGATCCAGGATCTGTTCAGAAAGTTAAATGAAGAGCTCGGTCTGACCGTTATCATAGTTACCCATGATATAAGCCTTGCAAACAAGGTATCAAGGGTTATAATGGTTTCTGACGGAAAGATAAGTACCGAAAAGATCATGAAAGAGGAGTACAGGAAGAATCTGGATGAGCTTACGACGGAAAATCTTGCCGAAGTTGAATCTCACGAGGAATATTCGGTCATGGATAAGGCTCACAGAGTACAATTAAGTGAAGATTTCCTCGAGATGGCAGGAATAGATTCAAATAAAGTAAGGGTAGAGGTAAAGGACGGAAAGATCATAATATCAAAATAAGTTCATAAACGAAGGGAGAGTTAATTATGGATCAGATTGAAAAGAAGAGGTTGTGGATCTTTATAGCCGTTGCATACGGATTCACATACGTGATGGGCATTTTCATGTTCATCGGATTTAAAAAGGACTATGATCTTACAGTGTTTGTAAACACTCAGATGATGTACCCGGCATGCGGTGTGATCCTCGGAAAGATCCTGGCAAAAAAAGAAGGAGAGAGCTTGCCGCTTGGAGGATATATCACTTTTCTCGTTACCACCGTGCTTATGATGTTGCTCAGCATAGGCTCAATATTCGGGAGCGGAAAGACCATTAAGCTTCCCGGTATAGAGATGTCACCATGGGATATAGGTTCTCAGATCTTCCTGATAATTGGTGGCATAGCCGTATATATAATGTTTTGGACTTGCGGCAAAGAAAAAAGAGATAATGCCGGATTGAGCAGAAATAAACCCGGACTGAGTTGTCTGATGGTCGTGCTTTTCATTATTCTTTATTTTGCAAGACTGGTGATCTCTTCACTGCTTTCGGATGCTGTTTACAACAGAACTGCCGGTGCTCATCTGCTTGAGGAAGCTGTTTCAAATCCAACGACATATGTACTGGCTTTTGCGCTTATACCGGCATTCTTTATCTCATTTTTGGCATTTTTGGGAGAGGAATACGGCTGGAGATATTATCTGCAACCGATCATGCTAAAGAAGTTCGGGAAAAGAAAAGGTATACTTCTTTTGGGACTGGTTTGGGCGTTCTGGCATATATGTGTGGACTTTTTATATTACAGCGAAGAGACCGGACCGCTCATGTTTGTTGCCCAGATAATAACATGCATCACGGTCGGGATATTCTTTGGTTATGCCTACATGAAGACACAGAATATCTGGGTAGTAACGATCATGCATTATCTAAATAACAATCTGGTCGCGATCCTTGCGGGTGGAGATCCTTCGATATTACAGAATCAGATAGTACACGCGAAGGATATTCCCATTATGATAGTTCAGGGAATCGTATTTGCAATATTCATTATTTCGCCTATATATGGTAAACTAAAAAAAGAAACAGAGACTGAATAAAGATGATCCCGGTTCGCCAGAACCGGGATATTTAGGATTAAGGACATTTTTCGAAAGGTACTAAGCGTATCATGAACAGTGTGGCAGAGTTTTATGAGAGATATTCATCCGGTTCCCGTGTTCCGGAAGACATTTTGTCTATTTCCATAATGTTGCTTGCAGGTTTTCTTGTTACAAGGATAACAAAAAAACTCAAGCTGCCAAACGTTACGGCTTATATCGTAGCCGGAATACTGGTCGGACCTTATGTTTTGAATCTTGTTCCCGAAAGATTCGTGGAAGCGACTGCTTTTCTTCCGGATATAGCTCTGGCGTTTATCGCATTTGGAATAGGAGAGTTTTTCAAACTTGATACTCTTAAAAAGAGTGGAATAAAGGTGTTTATAATCACTCTGTTTGAGACCATGGTGTCTACACTGGTTGTCCTGATATTATGCCTGTTCGTATTCAAACTGCCTTTTGCATTCTCGGCAGTCCTGGCTGCATTGGCAGCTGCTACTGCACCGGCATCGACCATGATGACCATAAGACAGACAAAGGCAAAGGGAGAATTTGTAGACATCCTTCTTCAGGTGATAGCACTGGACAATGTCATCAGTCTTATTGCATACAGCGTTGCCATATCCGTTGCGACATCTCACATTGCCGGAAAGACCATAAGCATTATCGGAAGCCTTATCCCGTTTGTGACAAATATTGGCGTTCTGGTATTAGGAGGAGTGTTCGGGTGGTTCATAGTCATGTTCATGAAACACAGGCACAGTACCGACAACAGACTTATCATAGCGATAGCCATGCTTTTTACATTCTGCGGAATAGCATCTATTGTAGGTACATCGCCTCTGCTCGGCTGTATGGCCATGGGGACGGTCTATATAAACATGACGGACGATGACAAACTTTTTTTGCAGCTCAATTATTTTAATCCGCCGATATTGCTCCTGTTTTTTGTTCGTTCGGGAATCTCATTTAATCTGAGTACTCTTTTCAGTAAAGGTTCCTTCGGTGCGCTTCCCCTCATTTGGATCGGAATAGGATACTTTATTGTCAGGATACTTGGAAAATTTATCGGAAGTTATTCTGGCAGCAGCCTGATGCACGCAAGTAGTGACGTTCAAAAGTATCTCGGATTTGCCCTCATCCCACAGGCAGGAGTTGCGATCGGTCTGGCGGAGTTGGGAGCAAGAGCACTTCAGGGTGAAATGGGAGAAGCTTTGCTGACGATCATTCTGGCATCGGGTATTCTTCATGAACTGGTAGGTCCGGCTACGGCAAAATATGCATTATATAAGACCGGCTCCTACAATGAGGAGGATCTTAGGCCCGAATTGGAAAATGCTGTTGAAACGGCATCAGATATTTCACACGTAAACACGCCGGATCCGACA
>CACZSE010000182.1 GCA_902783735.1 uncultured Lachnospiraceae bacterium | reverse complement strand
TTATGAGAAAAGGAAGGATACGGATATGGCAGGTTACAGATTTGAGACATTACAGGTTCACGTGGGTCAGGAGCAGGCTGATCCTTCAACAGACGCAAGAGCGGTTCCGATATATGCGACAACATCTTATGTTTTCAAGGATTCTGCTCAGGCGGCAGGAAGATTTGCTCTTACCGAGGGCGGCAATATATATACAAGACTGATGAATCCCACTTCGGATGTTTTTGAAAAGAGGATAGCAGCTCTTGAAGGCGGTGTGGCAGCACTTGCAACCGCATCGGGTTCGGCGGCCATCACATATGCTATCCAGAATATAGCGCCTGTAGGTTCGCATGTTGTCTCATCCTCAAACTTATACGGCGGAACCTACAATCTTTTTGCACATACTCTTAAGGATCAGGGCATAGATTTTACATTTGTAGATCCTTCTGATCCCGCAAATTTTGAAAATGCGATCAAAGAAAACACAAAGCTCTTATATGCCGAGACATTGGGAAATCCCAATTCGGACATAGTAGATCTTGAGGCAATAACAGAGATCGCTCACAGACACGGCATTCCCGTGATAGTTGACAATACATTTGCAACTCCCTATAAGCTTCGTCCCATTGAGCACGGGGTAGATGTTGTGGTTCATTCTGCCACAAAGTTCATTGGCGGTCACGGAACGGTTATGGGCGGAGTCATAGTGGACAGCGGAAAATTTGACTGGGCACAGAATGACAAATTCCCGGGACTTTCAAAGCCAAATCCCTCATATCACGGAGTGGTATTCACCGAGGCTTGCGGAAATCTTGCATATATACTCAAGATAAGAACAACCCTTATGAGAGATCAGGGAGCAGCGATCTCGCCCTTCAATTCATTTTTGCTTCTGCAGGGACTTGAGACACTTTCATTAAGAGTGGAAAGACATGTTGACAATACTCTTAAGGTGCTTGATTACTTAAATGCTCATCCGCAGGTTGAAAAAGTCAACCATCCTGCACTGGATACCGGAAAGCAGCGTGAGCTTTACGACAAATATTTCCCTCAGGATGCAGGCTCGATCTTTACGTTTGAGATAAAAGGAGATGCCTCAACAGCCAAAAAGTTTACCGAGAGTTTAAAACTGTTCTCGCTTTTGGCAAATGTAGCCGATGTTAAGTCACTTGTTATACATCCGGCATCGACGACTCATTCGCAGCTGTCCGAGGAGGAGCTGTTAGATGCGGGTATCAAGCCCAATACCGTCAGACTCTCCATAGGTACGGAGCATATCGATGACATAATCGAAGACCTTGAACAGGGATTTAAAGCAGTTTTATAGATACACATCATGTGATTGAATATCACGCGAAAAAGACATCGAGAGATGTCTTTTTTGTGATATAATGGGTTTGTTTAGAATAACCGTTAAACGGAGATAGAAGATATGAACATTTTAATAGCCGAAGGGCTGATGATACCTTTCCTGGGTACAGCGCTCGGATCAGCATGTGTATTTTTCATGAAAGGGGAAATGAATGCAGGACTTCAGAGAGCTCTGGCCGGATTTGCTTCGGGCGTAATGGTCGCGGCTTCCATATGGAGCCTTTTGATACCGGCCATGGAACAGAGCGAGTCAATGGGTAAGCTTTCCTTTGTTCCCGCGGTCACGGGATTTTGCCTTGGTATGCTGTTTTTGCTCTTCTTAGACATGGTCATACCGCACATGCATCTGGATGATACCGTGGAAGGACCGAAAGCCAATCTTCAAAAAACGACCATGATGGTACTGGCCGTTACACTTCACAATATACCGGAAGGTATGGCGGTAGGTGTGGTATATGCCGGATGGGCAAGCGGAAATGAGACCATAACAGCTGCGGGAGCATTGGCTTTGGCACTTGGTATAGCCATACAGAATTTTCCCGAGGGTGCCATCATCTCAATGCCTCTTCACGGGAAAGGAGTGACAAAGACAAAAGCATGCTTATATGGGGCCCTTTCGGGGATCGTTGAACCGGTCGCAGGTTTTATTACAGTTATGTTAACCAGCCTTGTGGTGCCGATCCTGCCTTATCTTTTGGGATTTGCCGCAGGAGCTATGATGTATGTCGTTGTGGAGGAACTTGTTCCCGAGATGTCTGAGGGTGAACACTCAAATGTTTCCACCATAATGTTTATGATCGGTTTTTCTCTTATGCTTGCACTTGATGTTGCACTTGGATAAAAAAGAGTGGTATACTATGTGAGTACGGTCGAAAGACCATTGGTGAAATAATATTTCAAAGAAAGGAAATTAAAATAATGGCTTTAGTAACAACTACCGAAATGTTTAAGAAAGCTTATGACGGCGGATACGCTGTTGGTGCTTTCAACGTTAACAACATGGAGATCGTTCAGGGTATCACAGAGGCAGCAGGCGAGCTTAACAGCCCTGTTATCCTTCAGGTATCAAAGGGCGCACGTGCATATGCCAACCACACATATCTTGTTAAGTTGGTAGAGGCAGCAGTTGAGGAGAATCCTCAGATCCCCATCGCACTTCACCTTGATCACGGTGATACATTCGAACTTTGTAAGAGCTGTATCGACGGCGGATTCACATCAGTCATGATCGATGCTTCTTCAAAGTCTTTCGAAGACAATATCGCACTTACAAAGCAGGTTGTTGAATATGCTCACGACCATGGAGTAGTAGTAGAAGCTGAACTTGGTACTCTTGCAGGTATCGAGGACGAAGTAGTAGTAGAAGCAGGTCACGAAGCTTATACACGTCCCGAAGAAGTTGAAGAGTTTGTTGACAGAACAGGTTGTGACTCACTTGCTATCGCTATCGGTACATCACACGGCGCTTACAAGTTCA
>CACZSE010000181.1 GCA_902783735.1 uncultured Lachnospiraceae bacterium | reverse complement strand
GCTTGTAACAGCTATCACATCTCTTATAAAGGGATCCGGTGCACTCTCGCTTGGAAATATAATCGGTGCGAACATGTTTAACCTCGTGCTGGTCAGCGGACTGTCTATCTCACTGGCTCCGTTTGATGTTCCCTGTGATAAGCTCATAGGCGGTATAAATTCATCTCTCGTGATAGACATCCCTGTTATGATCCTTGTTTCATGTATCATGATAGTACCGGCACTTATAAGAGGAAAGATGTCTCGTATACAGGGAATACTTCTACTGTTGATATATGCTGCTTTCTGCACATTGCAGTTTGTATTATGATATGTTTGAGGTGACCGATCTCACAGGTTAATGATATGAAGATCATAAACGGTACAACGGAATTTGAACTTGAAGGCAGTTACTGTGTTGCCATAGGAAAGTTTGACGGAATACATAAAGGACACCGGTATCTGCTGGAACATATGGAAGAATATCGTAAAGACGGCTATAAAATAGCGGTCTTTACTTTTGATCCTTCTCCTGCGGCCTTTTTTTCGAAAGAAGAATATAAAGGTCTGACCACGCGCAATGAAAAGCGCAGGATATTCGAAAAAATGGGTATAGATGTTTTGGTGGAATATCCGCTCAATGAGACCAGTGCTTCGATCGGACCCGAGGATTTTATTGAAGAGGTTTTGCTTAACAGGATGCATGCCCGTGTCGTTGTATGCGGAACGGACTTTACATTTGGCGATAAGGGAAAAGGTAATGTTGAACTTCTGCGCGCATATGCGGGAAAAAAGAACTTCGATGTAAAGGTATTCGAAAAAATAAAGAGTGACGGCCTGGAACTGAGCTCTTCACTTATACGAAGTGAAGTTCTTTTGGGACATATGGAAAATGTCACATCATATATCGGAGCTCCTTACAGCGTAACCGGTACAGTCACAAAGGGCAGACAGATCGGCCGGACCATGGGCATGCCTACGGTGAATATCATACCTGAGAAAGATAAACTTCTTCCACCTTACGGAGTATATGAGGCTCTGGTATCATACAACGGATGTCATTATAAAGGGATCACGAATGTCGGCGTTAAGCCGACCGTTACAGATGAAAAGAAACCGGTTGTAGAAACATATATATTTGATTTTGATGAAGACATATACGGCAAAGAGATCATAGTTAACCTTTTGCGAATGGTAAGGCCGGAAAGAAAGTTTTCTTCGGTTGATGAACTGAAAGCACAGATACGGTCGGATATAGAGAGCATAAAATGATGTGATAAGGTCATTTTATGGCAAAGTATGTCCCGCTTATGTTTGTCACAAGTCCTTTTATCGCAAGTGAGTTTAAAGTGATCAACAGATCGGCTATACTTATTTTTTCTTTGGCTGAGACCATTGACAATATCTCATCTACCCCTTTGGGGAGATGGTCCAGATTTTTGAAAACGACTTTTTCCTTTTCGGTAAGTTCTATTGAGGGCTTTGGCTCACTCTTTTTTGAAAAGGATTTGATGAAATCATCATATTCACATTTGTGACTTATCTGTGTGAAAAGATCGCAAATGAATTCTTCGGGAGATATAAGTATTCCGGCTCCCTGCTTTATGAGCATGTTACATCCCCTGCTTAACAGATCGCAGGAGCGTCCGGGAAGAGCATATACATCCTTACCCTGTTCAAGAGCAGCATCCACGGTTATCATGGTGCCGCTTTTTTCTTTTGCTTCTATCACTATCACAGCATCACAAAGAGCCGATATCAGACGATTACGCTGAGGAAAATGCCAGCTTACACCACTGCTTCCCAACGTATATTCCGAGATGATCCCGCCTTTTTTTACAAGCTCATCGTATAACGGACGATTGTGAGCGGGATAACATATATCCGGACCGTTTCCCAAAACGGCAAAACTGGGTCCGTCGTTTTTTAAAGCGCAGGTTCCGGCTATGCTGTCTATTCCCATAGCCATTCCGCTGATAACCTGGATCCCGGACCCGGATATTACGGAAACATATTCTTCTGTCATGGAACTGCCGAAATTGCTGCACTTTCTTGCACCGATAACAGCGACCGAAGGTATTGTTTCCGACGGGAGCCGTCCCTTGACTAAAATTGCGCATGGTGCATCGTGCAGTTCTCTGAAACGTTTGGGGTACATGTCGTCTTCGAACATGTAAAAACCGGTGGAATGTTTTTTTAATCTTGAATACAGATATTCCCGATCGGTTCTTTCAAGAGCATATGCAAGCTTATCGAAGGCGTTTTCTTTTATGTGTTTTTTAAGATCTGTTCCGGCTTTGCATATTTGTTCATAACTTCCATAGGTATTTCTGAGCTTTCGCAGTGTATTGTTTGAAAACAATTCCGTGCTCATCAAAAAATACAGAGCCTGCCTTTCTTTTTCATCGGTACTTATAGTCATGTCTGTTTCTCCTTTATCCTCTGTAACACATGGCTTCTGCCAGATGGGTTGTACGTATCATGTCGCTTTTCTCAAGATCTGCTATCGTACGGGCAACTTTTAAGACCTTATGATATGATCTGGCACTAAGATCCAGTGCGGAGTATGCTTTTTCCATATATTCAAGTTCCTCTTTGCCTAACTTAAAGAACCGCTTCATATCTTTTGCCGAAACCTGGCTGTTGAACCGGTATTCGGTTCCCTTATATCTGTTTAACTGTAATTTGTGAGCCTCTTTAACCTGGCTTCGCATGGTCTTGCTGTCAATACCTTTTTGATACTGCATGAGACTGTTCATATCTACCTTATTTGCGGTCACTATCAGGTCGATCCTGTCCTTTATGGGACCCGACAGCCTGCTCTGATAACGGTGTATCTCGGATTCGGTACATTCGCATCGGTTCCTGTCGGGGTAAAAACCGCAGGGGCACGGATTGGCCGCACCGATCAGCAAAAAGTCTGCGGGATATTCATATGTATCATGAAAACGACTGATCTGGATCGACCTGTTCTCAAGAGGTTCTCTGAGAGCCTCTATGCATTCTTTGGAAAACTCCGGCATTTCATCCATAAAAAGGATACCTTTATGACTCAGGGATATCATCCCCGGACGTATATCCTTCCCGCCGCCTGTAAGTGCTGTAAGAGTGGTGGAGTGATGTGGAGACTGGAAGGGCCTTCTTATCATTACCGGCTTTTGTGAACTGAGTTTGCCGGCGATACTGTAGATCGATGACACTTCCATGCATTCTTCATCGGTCAGGGCAGGCATGATGGAAGGCATTCGGGAGGCGATCATGGTCTTTCCGGAACCGGGAGGACCGGATATGATCATATGATGAAAGCCGGCAGCAGCAATAAGTGCGGCTCTTTTGCAGGAGTCCTGGCCGATAACATCGGAAAAATCAAGGTCGGTATCAGATGTTTCGGATAAGGCTTTCAGGCTTTTGTTTTCAACCTTCATGGAAGCATCGTCGGATGTAAGAGCGGCCAGCGCATCACAAAAATCTTTTACACCGAATATGGTCACATCCCGGATATAAGATGCTTCCTGTCTGTTGTCATATGGGATAATGAAGTTTTTTATGCCCTGTTTTTTTGCTTCCAGCATGATAGGCAAAACTCCCTTGACGGGACAGACGCTCCCGTCAAGACCAAGCTCGCCGACAATGCAGGTATCGGTAAGCAAAGATTCGTGAATAAAACCCTGCGCCGCGAGAATACCGATCGCAATGGGCAGGTCAAAGGCAGTACCCCTCTTGGGAATATCTGCCGGAGAGATATTGACGGTAATATGTGTTGGCTTTAAGTCGATCCCTGAGTTTTTAAGCGCAACTTTTATACGCTCTTTTGCCTCGGTAACTTCCTTTGAGAGCTTTCCGACCATGTCAAAAGAGGGCAGAGATTTAGCCATATCCACTTCAACTTTGGCTAAGAAGCAGCGAATACCACATATTCCGCCTGAATATACAGTAGAATACATAATTTTCTTTTTTCATACGGTGATTGAAGAGAGCATTACTCCATGCTCCCGGGATTGCGGTATTTCGGACGAAAAAACACCGGCAAAAAATGATAAATATGATAAATATGCATTGTCTGATGCAGATTTTTCATCTTGTCATCGCTTGAAAGATGACAAGCGATACGATATCACAGAAAAAAAACGATGTCAATAACAGGGCGTAATTTCCTTTTGATTTGTTGAGTGAAAAAGTGACTTATGATATAATGTATGATTGTGTAAATGGGCCGCTAACATGTCACGGGCACGTTTTCGGTATACAGATTTATACGATCGTTTATTTTGTTTTATATGAGGTAACAGAGCGTGATAAGTGCAATAGGAAAAGCATTCGCTGCATTATTATCCGGATGCTATAAGATCATACCCGATTACGGATGGTCTATCATATTTTTTACGTTATTGAGTAAAGTCATACTGATCCCGATATCTGTCATGGTTCAGTACAATTCCATAAAAATGGTAAAGATGTACCCTGAGATGAACAGGATCAAGGCAAAATTTTACGGCAATTCCGACATGATCTCCGAAGAGAATTACAATCTCTACAAACGTGAGAAATATCATCCCATGTTAGATCTTGTACCTGTCATCGTTCAGCTTATAGTACTCATGGGTGTGGTGGAAGGACTTAAGCATTTCAGTGTGCCGGATACCATGTTTGCGGGATTTGATCTGAATGTCATTCCTTCAAAGGTTCTCGGCAGATATATACTGGTACCGATCATTGCGGGAGTCTCTGCATGGTTTATGTGTTATATCCAGAACAAGGCAAATGTTCTTCAGTCCGAACAGAGTAAGGTGAATAAATATACAACTATGGGTATATCGGTAGGGCTTTCACTTTATCTGGGATTTTTTGTGACCGCAGGTGTTGCGCTTTACTGGACCATAGGAAACATCCTTGCAGTGGTTCAGCTGTTTATTTTGAATGCGTGCATCAGCCCAAAGAAGTACATCGATTATGAGGCATTAAAAGAAAGCCGTGAAGAACTCGATAAGGTAGAACAGTACCATAAGACGGCAAAAAAAGAGATAAGTAAGGAAAACCAGCAAAGAGAAAAGCAGGATTATAAAAGATTCTTCAAGTACGGCTATAAACAGATCGTTTTTTATTCCGAGAAGAACGGGTTTTATAAGTATTTTAAAAACGTTATAGAGTTTATTCTGGCAAAGACCGACATAGTCATACATTACATCTGCGGCGATCCGGACGATGAGGTGTTTAAGATGTCATCCGAGAGATTTAAGACCTACTATATCGGTGAGAATAAGTTTATTGTTCTTATGATGAAGCTTGAGGCCGATATCATGGTCATGACGACTCCGGATCTGCAGACCTATCATATCAAGAAATCGCTTGTTAAGGATGATATTGAGTACATTTATATGGATCATGCCATGGGTGATGTAAATCTGAGTTATCGTAAGCATGCTCTTGATAATTTCTCCACGATATTCGTGCCGAATGAATTGACGGAAAGAGAGATAAGGGCACAGGAAGAGAAATACAACCTGCCCAAAAAGAATCTTGTTCGTACCGGTTACGGACTTATAGATGACATGATCGCTCAATATAAGCCCGATGAAAGAGAAGGCAGGGACGTAAAAGAGATACTGATCGCTCCTTCATGGCAGCAGGACAACCTGATCGATATGTGCATAGATGAGATACTCGATCAGATACTTGGAAAGGGTTATCATGTTATTCTTCGTCCGCATCCTCAATATGTGAGACATTTTGAAGACAAGCTTCTTTCCATCAAAGAAAAGTATGCTTCTTTTGACGATTTTGAACTTCAGATGGATTTCTCTTCGAACAAGACCGTATTTGATGCGGACATTCTCATGACTGACTGGTCGGGTATAGGCTTTGAGTATTCATTTACGACTTTAAGACCTACGCTGTATATCAATACTCCCATGAAGATCATGAACCCCGACTATGAAGAGATAGGTATCGAGCCTTTTGATGTGACGGTAAGAGATGAGATCGGAATATCGGTAGATACGGACAAACTTTCCACACTGGGTTCTGTTGTTGAGAGAGTTCTTCATGATGAGATATACTCACCCGAGTCCATTGCTAAGGTCAGGGAGAAATATCTGTTTAACATAGGAAAGAGCGGCGAGGTCGGTGCAAGATATATCATAAACAAGCTTATCGAATATTCTAAACGATAAAAAGGAGTGTTATGGAAAGTATAAAGAGAAACATTTTATTGAATCCGGGTCCTTCGACCACGACCGATACGGTTAAATATGCTCAGGTGGTCCCGGATATCTGTCCGAGAGAGAAGGAGTTTGCGGGGCTTATGAAAGGCCTGAGAGAAGATCTTCTCGGTATAGTTCATGCGAAGCCCGAAGATTATACCTCAGTACTGTTTTGCGGTTCCGGAACCATAAATATCGATATCTGTATCAATTCGCTCTTACCTGAAGGCGGCAAGGTTTTGGTAGTGAACAACGGAGCGTACAGTACAAGAGCCGTAGAGATATGTGAATACTACGGATTACCATACACAGACCTTAAATTTGCCGTAGATGAACTGCCCGATCTTAAAAAGGTTGAGGAAGCCCTGAAGAATGATCCGGACATCAAGCTTGTTCATACAACTCACAACGAGACCGGAACGGGTATCTTAAATCCGATAAAAGAGATAGGTGCACTTGCTCATAAATACGGTGCGGTATTTACGGTTGATACAACCTCTACCCTTGCAATGAGACCTATCAATGTATATGAAGACAATATAGATTTTTGCATGGCTTCCGCTCAAAAGGGCATCATGGCCATGACCGGACTTTCTTTTATCATAGGAAAGACATCGGAGATCATAAGATCGAAGGATTATCCCAGGAGATCCTATTATTGTAATCTCTATCTTCAGTATGACTATTTTGAAAAGACCGGTGAGATGCATTTTACACCTCCCGTCCAGACGATATATGCGGCCATACAGGGATTGAAGGAATATTATGAAGAGGGCGAACAGGCCAAGTGGGCAAGACACACAAGAGTATTTAATGCCATACATGACGGCTTGGATGAACTCGGATTTGAAGATATAATAAAAAGAGAATGGCAATCGGGACTGGTAGTATCGGTTAAGTATCCGAACGATCCAAACTTCAGTTTTGAAAAGATACATGATTATTGCTACGAAAGAGGGTTTACGATCTACCCCGGCAAGATATCCACAACAAACACATTCAGGTTGTGTGCACTCGGTGCTATCGATGAACAGGATATAAAGGACTTCTTTGTGGTCTTAAGAGCCGCACTTGAAGAATACAATGTGGCAATACCGGTAAGATATTAGAGCAATCGGGCCGACAGACAGTGGGCACAGGAAACCGCTGTCCGGGAAAGCTTTGACGGTTATATGGTAAAAGGGAAGAAAAAATGGCAACAGTATATACATGCTTTTGTACGGATGTGATCCATGCGGGACACATGAATATTATAAATGAGGCAAAAAAATACGGGGATGTGATCGTAGGTGTCATAAGCGATAAGGCTATGATCAGATTCAACAGATTTTCGGCCATATCATTTGAAGAAAGAAAGAAGCTGGTAGAAGAGATACCTGAGGTCTCAAGGGTTGTTGTACAGGATACCATCATGTATGACAAGATAATAGAAGAGCTTAAGCCGGATTATGTCATACACGGAGATAACTGGTCTGAGGGCCCCATGAAAGCCATAAGAGATAATGTCGAAAAACTCCTGTCGGCTTACGGCGGAAAGATAATAGACGTTCCTTATACATACAATGAAGAAGTCAGACATGTCGATACCATTATGAGAGAAAAGCTTGCCATGCCCGAATACAGACGTCCGAGACTTCGTAAGCTTATCGATATATGCGATGTGGTAAAGACCATTGAGGTTCACAGCGGTCTTACGGGACTCATTGCCGAAAAGACCATTGTTGAAAATGATGGCGGACTCGATCAGTTTGATGCAATGTGGATCAGTTCCCTTTGCGATTCTACCGCCAAAGGAAAACCCGATATCGAGCTTGTCGACATGACCTCCAGATTCAGGACTATCGATGATGTGACCGAGGTAACAACAAAGCCCATCATCTTTGACGGAGATACCGGCGGTCTTACCGAGCATTTTGTCTATACCGTACGTTCTTTGGAAAAGATGGGAGTATCTGCCGTTATCATAGAAGATAAGGTCGGCTTAAAGAAGAACTCATTGTTTGGAACAGATGTCGAGCAGACTCAGGATACAATAGAGCATTTCTGCGAAAAGATAAAAGCGGGCAAGAAGGTTCAGTTGACAGATGATTTTATGATCATTGCAAGGATCGAAAGCCTTATACTTGAACAGGGCATGGATGATGCCTTAAAGAGAGCGCGTGCCTATGTTGAAGCGGGTGCCGACGGTATCATGATCCACAGCAGGAGAAAAGAACCTGATGAGATATTGCAGTTTTGCGATCTGTTCAGAGAACATGACACAAGGACTCCCATTGTTGTGGTCCCGTCTTCATTTAATACCGTGACCGAGGATGAGCTCGCATCACACGGAGTGAACATTGTTATATATGCAAATCAGCTCACAAGAAGTGCATTTCCCGCGATGGAGCAGACTGCAAAGGATATTTTGAAATATCACAGGGCAAAGGAAGTCGACAGCAGACTTATGCCCATAAAGCAGATCATCTCGCTTATAGATGAATTGTAAAAACTGACTGCGTGGAAAACTGATTTATGTTATACGGGAGATCATATGAATGCAATACTGATGGCTTCCGGAATGGGGACCAGGATGAGACCTCTTACGGAGACTACACCCAAGCCTCTCATACCGGTATGCGATAAACCCATGATAAATACTGTTATTGACGGATTGCTCAATGCAGACGTAAAGGATATTTATGTTGTAGTGGGATATTTGGGCGAACAATTCGATGTCCTTCTTAAGCAATATGATAATATTCATATTATTAAGAATCCTTACTATGAGACGATAAACAATATCTCATCGGTATATGTTGCCGCGGACATTCTGAGACAGGATGACTGTTTTGTCTGTGAAGCGGATCTGTATGTAATGGACAGCGGACTGTTTAAGGGTCACCCCGACTTTTCGTGCTATTACGGATTATATAGAGAAGGATTTGTAAATGACTGGGGATTTGAACTGGATGAGGATTCCTGCATTAAAAGAGTCGGCAAAGGAGTGACCGATTGCTATAATATGGTTGGAGTGTCCTTCTTGAAAAAGAAAGAGGCGGTCAAGATTGCGGATGCGGTTGAAAAGCGGTTTGGAAGTGAAGGCTATGAAAACCTCTTTTGGGATGATGTGGTTGACAGCATAACAGATGATCTTAAGCTTAAGGTCCATCCGATAAAAGAAGGCGCGATCGAAGAACTCGATACGGTTGATGAGCTGAAAGCTCTGGAAGAGAGACTTAAGTGATGCGACCGGATCATGTTCCATAAAGGAGAAGCAATATGAAAGTAGAGGAACTCATATCTGCCATAGGAGCAGATTTTTATACAGGTGTGCCGGATTCACAGTTAAAAGCATTATGCAATTATCTCATGCATACATACGGCATAGACAAGGAGCACCATGTGATAGCGGCAAATGAAGGTAACTGCACTGCGTTGGCTGCAGGCTATCATCTGGCGACAGGCAAGGTGGCAGTCGTATATATGCAAAACAGCGGAGAAGGCAATATCATCAACCCGGTCGCTTCATTATTAAATGATGCGGTATATGCCATTCCTGTCTTATTTATAGTCGGATGGAGAGGTGAACCCGGTGTCCATGACGAGCCCCAGCATGTATATCAGGGAAAGGTTACATGCAAGCTTTTGGAGGACATGGATATCGCTTACAATATCATAGATAAGGATACCACGTCCGAAGATATAGAAAAATGGATGGCCGGTTACAGAAGACTTTTTGAACAGGGAAAGAGCGCTGCTTTTGTTGTTAAAAAAGGCGGATTGTCTTACGATGAGAAGGTGGTATATAAGAATGACTACCCCATGATCAGGGAAGAGATCATACGTCATATTGTTGAATATACCGGAAAAGACATTATCGTTTCCACAACGGGAAAAGCCAGCAGAGAGCTTTTTGAGATACGCGAACAAAACGCTCAGGGTCATGGAAGAGATTTTTTGACGGTCGGTTCCATGGGACACAGCAGCTCTATCGCAATGGGTGTTGCGATAAACAAACCCGACAAAAAAGTATGGTGCGTTGACGGTGACGGTGCCGTGCTCATGCATATGGGCTCGATGGCTCTCTTGGGTGCAAACAGGCTGAATAATATGGTGCACATAGTGATCAATAACGGTGCACATGAGACTGTCGGCGGGATGGCAACGGTAGCCGACAGCATAGATCTTACAGGTGTTGCAAAAGCGTGCGGATATCCAAATGCGATATGTGTAAATAACTATGAGGATCTTGACAGGGCTCTTAAGGATGCGAAAGATAAAAACGAGCTCTCGTTTATCGAAGTCAAGTGCGGGATCGGAGCCAGGGATGATCTTGGAAGACCGACCACTACGGCTAAAGAGAATAAAGAAGCATTCATGGAATATATCAGGTGATTGTCAACATATTTTGAGAAACAGGAAAACGGGGTGTTGTCATGTTTCGTATATTTGAAAAGATAGATAATAATGAAGTCTATGT
>CACZSE010000180.1 GCA_902783735.1 uncultured Lachnospiraceae bacterium | reverse complement strand
TTTCTTCGCTGATAACTTCGTCTTCGTATGCCGCAAATGAGATCACATAAGCATTCTCATATTCATCAAGGACACAGGCATGTTCACAGTCAACATCAAACCAGTAAAAATACTGCGGATAGTCATTAACCGTTCCACCTAAGAATTCCGAAAACCATTCTTCTGCTGACAGATTATTTGTTGAAATGTATCGGTCGATATCATCTTTATATATCACTATCTCATGAACGGTCACATCATCATCTGCAATATCAACGATACTCTTACATATCTCAATATAAAGATCCTTATCGATCTCATTATCCGATACGGTTTCTTTTATAAGATCATATCTTTCGGCAAAATAATCATCATAAACCTGTTCATCATCTGCGGTTTGCTTATAAAGAGCAAGTCTGCTCTCCCTGTCCGGAAACTCTTCAAGAGCAAGATCAAGATCGATATCTGATGATATTCTCTCTCCAAGATCATCGATCCGACTGTCAACAGTACTTATAACGGCATCGTCATCCGTAACCTGTCCGGCAAATGCTTCCATCGGAATCGAACCGAACAACAGACATGCCGATAAGACTGTCGCTGTAAGTCTCGCATACATTTTTTTCATCATCTTCATAAACCCTTCTCCTTCACATCACTACACGATCAGTCGTTTTTTCTTAACATCTCACCGGCACCAATGATCATAAAAATGATCGGAGTGCAGATGATCTGCTGATAACAAAAGAAATTGTGTGCCATATAACCTGCGATCGCCATGACTGCAGCTATTAACCACCTGTTTTCTTTCGATCTCTTTACAAAGCCCCTGACAGCACTGATAAATATTCCAAGATATGCGACAAATCCCACAATACCAACATTTATAAGTGATGTAAGCCACTCATTGTGTGCATTGGTAAGAATGGTCGACTTTCCCCATGTGGATTGCATATCTTCAGCAAAGTAGCTGTATACTATCGAACAAAAGCCATCGGGGCCTGAGCCTATCATCTTTCTTAAGAAATCACTTTCAACAAATGTGGCTATTGAATATATCCATGAAAAGCCACGCTGATTGCCCCACATATAATTAAATCTAAGATAATTGTTATCACTGTAAAATGATGTATTATCCAGCAGTCCAACGGAATTTAAGAATATATATACAACAGTTAAAAGCAATCCGACACCAAGCAGTATCCAAATAATGCCTCGGATCTTCTTGTGTTCATTTATCTTAAATGACTTCTTTTCAAAATGACAAAAGGTAAGATATATCAGCACCGCAGCAGCCAGTAATAACCACATTATTAAGCTTTGGGATAAAAATGTCATAAGACCCGAAAGCTCTACTGCCCTGTTTTTAAATATTCTCTGAAGCAGTCCCCAAAATACAAATGAACCGATCGTGACCAAAACGGTTTCAAGGAAACGTTTCATCCTGACATTTTCTTCGAATGATACACTGAACAGCACCAAAAATATCGCAAAAGCAGCAACTATAGCACTGTCCGAATTCTGAGCTATAAGTGCCATTGAAGAAACAGCCGTATATATACCGCTTGCGATCCGCAATTTTTTGTCTTCGGTATCCCAGAAAACAAACATTCCCAAAGGCATCAAGATCACAAGATAACTTGAAAACCAGGTTGCCTGCCCCAAAGTCGAAAGAAATTCAATAATGGAATCGGGATGTATCTTCTCATACATACCTAGCGGATCTATCATGAATCGGTTTAAGATACCCAGCAAAAACACGATAAACGATACCGCCAGTGAACCTATAAAGAGATTTTTTCCCCACTTAAGATACCGGGACATAAAATAATAAATAAAGCAGAATAAAAGCTGCGATATAAGTCCCATATACCATCCGTTCATCCCCCACAGCGTCCTTTCCTTAAAGGGTGAAAGAATAAATGATATAAGGCATATGATCGCATAAGAAAAAACAAATTTATCCGTAAGGGAAAATTTTTCATTCTTCCAAAAGTCAAAAAGTCTTTTTTCCCTGAATAAACCGGTCTGAAAGCATATGAAAACGATCACCATCAGGAAAAAATATATCAGTGTTATCCATTTAAAAAAGTGCCATTTGGCCTCACCCATATTGAAATACTTGTTTTCAAAATACAAAGGGTATATCCATAGCATAAACAACACGTAAGCCGAGGTGATATCCTGCATCATCTCCACTGTTATGGGTGTTCTTTGTTTGCTGACATGTTTTGATACGGCTGTGTTTTTTCTTTTCTTTTTACTCATAAATAATCAAGTCATTTCCTTTGAAGTTATATTACTTTGTTAATTATATCACTTAGCTGAAGAAAAACGAAGAAGTAAGAAAAGATGGTATAAAGCAACATTCCTGTGATAGAATATCATCATGCGTAAATTAAGTATTTTATTGATCACAAT
>CACZSE010000179.1 GCA_902783735.1 uncultured Lachnospiraceae bacterium | reverse complement strand
GAGATGTTACATGCACCGTCTCCTACGGTTCCGGTTCCCACTGCAGCTGCAGCATTGTCGCCCGCACCTGCTACGATCTTACAATCCTTTGATATTCCGAGTTCTTCGGCCACCTCCGGAAGTATATTTCCGACGGTCTCATAACTTTCAAAGATCTTTGCAAGCTGTTCCTCTTTAACAGAGCATATCTCGCACATCTCCTTAGACCATGTTCTGTTCTTTACATCGAACAGAAGCATGCCTGATGCATCCGATACGTCTGTGCAGTGAACTCCCGATAATCTATATGCAATGTAATCCTTTGGCAACATGATCTTAGCGATCTTTGCAAAGTTTTGCGGTTCGTTCTCTTTCACCCAAAGGATCTTGGGAGCGGTAAATCCTGCAAATGCGATATTTGCAGTGTACTCCGAAAGCTTATCCTTTCCGATCGTTCCGTTTAAGTACTCGCATTCCTTAGTTGTACGACCGTCATTCCACAAAATAGCGGGTCTTATAACGTTATCATCCTTGTCGAGGATAACAAGACCGTGCATCTGACCGCCAAAGCTGATTCCGGCCACTTCATTTCCGTCTACGCCTGCAATAAGTTCCTTGATCCCTGCCATAACCTGCTTGTCCCAGTCTTCGGGATTCTGTTCAGACCAGCCCGGCTTGGGGAAGCTTAAGGGATACTCCTTGGAAACGATGTTTTTGATAGCTCCTTTACCGTCCATAAGTAAAAGTTTGACGGCTGATGTTCCGAGATCTACACCAATATAATACATAATGTCCTCCTAATATGAAGATTAAGGTACGGCCCCACAGTGTCTCAAAAGCCGGATCCGCATCGATCAAAGCCGTGATCGGAACGGCAAAAAAACTGTGTGCGTACACCATTTAATAATAAATCTCAATACATTATCTTTCAAGTATACCGCGCGCGAATTTTTTTGTTTTGTCGATTTCACCAAATAAATCTTTGAAGTCTTGTGCACTTATCACATAGGCCATAATATTGCAAACGCACAATGCTATGATGTAATATTGTATCTGAAATGTAATGTCCGATTAAATCGTGCACATTTACACGAAGGAAGGAACACATCATGCCCACCATTAAAGAAATCGCCACTCTCGCCGGAGTATCCCGAGGGACAGTGGATCGCGTCCTTAACAAGCGCGGAGGAGTTCATCCCGACACCAAGGCCCGCATCCTGGAGATCGCAAAAGCCCTGGATTACAGACCGAACAAAGCCGGAATCGTTCTTTCGGCACAGCGTAAGAATCTCAAGCTCGGTGTTGTCATGTTCGGCACAAACAATCCTTTTTTTGATGAGGTCAAACACGGACTTAAGGATATCGGAAGCGAACTCAGTTGTTACAACTGCTCCATCATCATTAAATCCATGCCGGATTTTAATGAAAAAAATCAGATAGATGCAATAGACGATCTGGTAAAAGACGGTATAAACGCACTCGCCATAGCGCCCCAGAATCAGCCGGGAGTTGTCCAGAAGATAGACGAGCTCGCCGCCATGGGGATCCCTACCATAACTTTCAATTCGGATCTGCCCACCAGCAAGCGTATTGCCTATGTCGGAAGCAACTACAGGAAGAGCGGTCAGACCGTAGCAGGGCTCATGAGGCTTATCGACCACTCCGGTCAGTTGAATATCGGCGTCATCGGCGGTGCCCAGAGCGTACTCTGCCACACAGAGCGAATAGAAGGTTTCAAGGACAAGATAAAAGACGACTCTCATATGAACATTATCGATGTAGTATGGAACAACGATGATGACGTGACCTGCTATAAGCTGGTAGACGATATGTTAAAAGAGCACAAGGAGATAAATGCTCTCTACTTTACCGCCGGAGCGATCGCAGGCGGCTGCAGAGCCATTATCGAACAGGGCCGCGATAAGGATATGATCGTTATCGCCCATGACAGAGTCCCCAGTACGATCGAATTCGTTAAGAGCGGTCTCATTCAGGCAACCGTCTGTCAGCAACCGTATTTCCAGGGTGTAAAACCCCTTCAGATGTTATTTGACTATCTTACCACCGGCGAAGTTTTGAATGAGATCAACTATACAGACATAGAGATATATATAAAGGAAAACATAGACTGATCTAAAAGATGTTCTATCCCCTGCCCTTCGTTTACAAAGGGCAGGGTTTTCTTTTGCAAAGAAAAGCCCCGCTTTTGCGGGGCAGTAATCATTATATAAGGGCCGTTCAATTCAGGATCCTTTAAGAGATCACTCTTGCATAGTCGTAACCCCTGTCCGAGTGAAGTACATAAGGTTTAAGTTCGAAATATACAAGCCCGAATTCATTTACGGTAAAGCTTACGCTTACACTGTCGCCTTTCTTTTCTATAATGTCCGAAACAGTCAACGGCTTATCGCTCTGCTTTAACAAGTCCGTCT
>CACZSE010000178.1 GCA_902783735.1 uncultured Lachnospiraceae bacterium | reverse complement strand
TTGTTCATGGTGACAGGCACCTTTTGTTCATGGTGACAGGCACCTTTTTTTACCTTTTGCTTACAATAGTCTGACAAATATACACAAATGATATACAATATCTATTTTGGACGAAAAATTGTTACAATTTGCACAAAGATGTTGATAAGTTGTCTAAAATTTAGTAGAATATTACACATAGGGCGCTAGCCAAAAACTACTTGGAGGTTTCTTTATGAACATTTACACTACTGACAAAATTCGTAACGTTGTATTGCTTGGTCATGGAGGCAGTGGTAAGACATCGCTTGCAGAGGCTGCAGGTTATCTGGCGGGTATCACATCACGTATGGGTAAGGTTTCCGACGGAAATACCATAAGCGATTTCGGAAAGGAAGAGATCAAGAGGAATTTTTCGATTTCTACATCTGTGATCGCTCTTGAGTGGGGTGGTTGCAAGATCAATATTATAGATTCTCCCGGATTCTTTGATTTCGCAGGAGAAGCAGAGGAAGCAGCAAGTGCTGCCGATGCGGCTATCATTGTTGTAAACGGTAAAGCGGGTATAGAAGTTGGTACCGAAAAGGCATGGGCACTGTGTGAAAAGTATAAGCTCCCCCGTATGATCTATGTATCAAACATGGATATAGACAATGCTTCTTTCAGACAGGTTGTTGAAGATCTGACAGCAAAATACGGAAAAAAGATGGCTCCTTTCCATCTCCCCATCAGAGAAAACGAGAAGTTCGTCGGATACATCAATGTAATAACCGAACAGGGCTATCGCTGGGAAGGCAAAGAGGTTAAGGAATGTGATGTTCCCGACTATAACAGAGAAAACCTCGGTATCTGCAGAGACACACTTATGGAAGCTGTTGCAGAGACAAGCGAGGATCTGATGGACAGATATTTCGGCGGTGAGACATTTACGGAAGCCGAGATAAGAGCAGCTTTGAGAACAAGCGTAAATGACTGTTCGATCGTTCCCATGACGATGGGCAGCAACACTCTGTGCCAGGGTATCTATACCTTGCTCGATGATATTGTTAAATATCTTCCGAGTCCTGAGAACAGAACCGTTGCAGGCGTTTCTTTGAAGACCAATGAAGTATTCGAAGCCAACTATGATTTCTCTAAACCTAAGAGTGCTTATATCTGGAAGACCATCGTTGATCCGTTTATCGGAAAATACAGCCTCATAAAGGTTTACTCAGGTGTATTTAAAGCCGGGGACGAGATCTATAACAAGGATAAGGATGTCGAAGAAAAACTCGGAAAGATCTATGTACTGCAGGGTAACAAACCTTACGAGGTGACCGAGCTTCATGCAGGAGATATCGGTGCCATCGCAAAGCTTACAGCAGCAAGGACCGGAAATACACTTTCAACGAAGGCAAATACTATCCAGTACGGCAAGGTTGATCTTCCCGTACCTTATACATACAGAAGATACAAAGCCGTTAACAAGCAGGATATCGACAAGATCTCTCAGAGCTTACAGAAGATGATGCATGAAGATCTTACTCTCAAGAATGTAAACGATTCGGAAAACTCTCAGCTTCTTCTTTACGGAATGAGCGAACAGCATCTCGATATCGTAGCGAGCAGACTTGAAAACGAATACAAAGTAAAGATCGAGCTTTCAATGCCTAAGGTTGCATACAGAGAGACCATAAACAAGAAGTCCGATGTGGAATACAAATATAAAAAGCAGTCAGGTGGTCACGGCCAGTACGGTCACGTTAAGATGACATTCGAGCCAAGTGGCGACATCTCTCAGCCTTACGTATTTGAACAGATAGTTGTCGGCGGTGCGGTACCGAAGAACTTCTTCCCTGCAGTTGAAAAAGGTCTGCAGGACTCAGTTTTAAGAGGACCGTTGGCAGCATATCCGGTTGTTGGCGTAAAAGCTGTTTTGTACGATGGATCTTACCATCCGGTAGATTCTTCGGAAATGGCATTCAAGATGGCTACCATACAGGCTTTCAAGAAAGGATTTATGGATGCCAAGCCGGTTCTTCTCGAGCCTATCATGAGCCTTAAGGTTACCGTACCGGATGCAAATACCGGCGATGTCATGGGCGACCTCAATAAGAGAAGAGGACGTGTTCTTGGAATGAATCCTACAGCTGACGGAAGACAGACGATCGAGGCTGAGGTTCCCATGAGTACGATATTCAATTATTGTACGGAGCTTCGTTCAATGACAGGCGGAGCTGGTGAATATTCTTACGAATTTGCAAGATATGAGCAATGTCCTTCGGATGTTCAGGAAAAGGAAGTTGCCGCAAGAGCAGCAAAGGTTGCGGAAAACGCTGCAGACGAATAAAACTTACAGACCCGGATGTTTATCGCATCCGGGTTTTTTATTGCCAAAAACACAAATATCGCAGGGTTGAATAATTTTAAATTTCTTATATAATAGAATGAGTATGGCTGGGTATGATCGGTTGGAGACAGGATATTTATGATCAATGCTTTGACAGGGAATACAACATATATAAGGATGCTCGGAGTTATAGTTGCTTTTTTTGTGACTTTTTTATTTACGAGCCTCGGCATGAAAAAACTCCCTACGGATAAAGGAAGAGAGTTCGCCCATGACGGAAAGCTTTCTGCCGGAAAGCCCAGGGGCGCCGGCCTTTTCTTTGTCTGTGCTTTTATTTGTGCGTCCTTTTTCTTTGCTCCGTTGGATGCGGAGATGATCATCAATCTTATACTTATATTTCTTTGCATGTTAACAGGTTATCTGGATGACAGGGCCAAGAATCCTTGGGGAGAACTCAGGAAAGGCGTTCTTGATCTGCTGATCGCAGTCCTGGTGGCTGCAAATTACCTGTTTAACAATGAGTCTGAAATAAGCTTCAGGATGTTTGGAAATGCGACATTCGAGGTTCCTCAGATACTTCTTGCGATCATCATCACCGGTCTTGTGTGGTGTGCCATAAATGTGACCAATTGTGCGGATGGTGTTGACGGCCTGTCGGCAACGTTGACTATCTTAACTCTTTTGGGCTATTTTGCATTGTCTGTATATGACGGTATCTGGCAGGATAAGGGATACATCCTCATTCTTTTTTGCGCCTGCCTCTTAGCATATCTGTGGTTTAATGCAACGCCGAGCATATTGCTGATGGGAGATGCGGGAAGCCGTTCGATGGGTATCATGATCGCGATAGCGGCTATTCACAGTAAAAGCCCGTTTTTATATATCCTCATGTCGTTTGTGTTATTGTTTGACGGAGGACTCGGACTTCTAAAGGTTGCGCTGATAAGGGTGTTTAAGATACATATCCTAAAAAACATAAGAACGCCTTTACACGATCAGGTGAGGAAGAACATGGGATGGTCAAACACTCAGTGTGTTTACAGATTTTCGATCATTCAGATAGTCATTACCCTCACGGTCTTATATCTGATACATGCGACTTATTGAAAACAACGTAATTTATATATTGAAATAACAACTGACAGTAAAGCGTATTTAACGCTTTGATCATAAAGGAGATCGAAATGGAAAGAGTATATAACCACCACGAGGTGGAATCCAAATGGCAGAAATTCTGGGAGGATAATCATACATTCAAGACAGATGTATGGGACTTTTCAAAGCCCAAGTACTATGCGCTTGACATGTTTCCCTATCCGTCGGGCGTAGGTCTTCACGCGGGTCATCCCGAAGGCTATACCGCTACGGATATCATGTCACGTATGAAACGTATGCAGGGGTATAATGTTCTTCATCCCATGGGATACGATTCGTTCGGCCTTCCCGCCGAGCAGTATGCCGTAACTACGGGAAATCATCCGAACGGCTTTACGGAGGAGAATATAAAGACCTTCACGAAGCAGCTTAAGGAACTTGGTTTTGACTATGACTGGGATAAGTGTGTGGCTACATCCGATCCCAAGTTTTATAAATGGACACAGTGGATATTTGAAAAACTCTATGAGGCAGGCTATGCAAAGCTTATAGACATGCCTGTAAACTGGTGTGAGGAGCTCGGTACCGTTCTTTCAAACGACGAAGTCATAGACGGTAAGTCGGAGCGTGGCGGATATCCTGTTGTCAGAAAGATGATGAAACAGTGGGTTATCGATCAGGTAGCATTTGCCGATGAGCTTCTTGAGGGGCTTGAAGAAATTGACTGGCCTGAATCCACAAAGGACATGCAGCGTCACTGGATCGGACGTTCCGAAGGTGTGGAAGTTGAATTTGAGATAGTTGGTGGCGGTAAGTTCAGCATATATACCACCTGTATAGAGACTATCTACGGTATCACCTTCATGGTTCTCGCTCCCGACGGAGAGATCGTAAAGAGTCTCATGGACAGGATTGAGAACAAAGAAGAGGTTCAGGCATATATAGATGAAACTCTTAAGAAAAACGATATGGACAGAACCGAGCTCAACAAGACCAAATCAGGATGTGAGCTTAAGGGGATCCATGCCATAAATCCCGTTAACGGTAAGGAAGTAAGAGTATTTATAGGTGACTTCGTACTTGCATCATATGGTACGGGTGCTGTCATGGCTGTTCCCAGTCACGATCAGAGAGACTTTGAATATGCTCAGGTCCATGATATTGAGATGATCCAGGTAATAGACGGCCCCGGTGTAGATGTCAGTGGTGCGGCTCTCGAGAAATACGATTACCTCGGCAAGGGATTTAAACTCATAAATTCGGAAGAATTTACAGGTATGGTTGTTGAAGATGCAAAAGAAGCCATAACCGTTAAGCTTGAAAAGATGGGTGTTGCAAAGAGAACCGTAAATTATCATTTCCGTGAATGGATCTTTGCACGTCAGCGTTACTGGGGCGAGCCCGTTCCCGTAGTTTATACCGAAGACGGCAAGATACATCTCATTCCCGAACAGGATCTTCCCGTTGTTCTTCCCGAACTTGAGGATTACAAAGGAAAGAACGGTCAGGCACCTCTTGAAAATGCGACTGAATGGAAGAATTACAATGAACATGGCATAAAGGGTAAGAGAGAGACCTCTACAATGCCCGGAAGTGCAGGTTCAAGCTGGTATTATTTCAGATATATCGATCCCGATAATGATAAGGAATTTGCAAACAAAGAGCTTCTTAAGCACTGGATGCCCGTAGACCTTTACATAGGCGGACCAGAGCATGCCGTAGGTCATCTCATGTATTCCCGCATATGGAACAGATTCCTTTACAACAAGGGACTCTCACCGGTAAAAGAGCCTTTCAAAAAGCTTGTTCATCAGGGTATGATCCTCGGTGAGAACGGTATCAAGATGGGAAAGAGATTCCCCGAATATGTTGTTAATCCAAGCGATATCGTAAGAGACTATGGCGCAGATACTTTGAGACTCTATGAGATGTTTATGGGACCTCTTGAGGTCAGCAAGCCCTGGAGCCCTCAGGGTGTTGAAGGTGCAAGAAGATTCATCAACAGAGTATGGAATTACTTTACGAATCCCGACAATATTGCAGAGGACAACAAAGAAAGCCTCAAAAAGCTCTATCATCAGACAGTTAAGAAGGTTACTTCCGACTTTGAGACACTTGGCTTTAATACAGCCATTGCCCAGATGATGATATTCATGAATACGACTACAAAGTCAACCTGTCCGATGGAATATGCGGAAGGTTTCATAAAAATGTTCTCATGCATATGTCCTCACGTAGGTGAAGAGATCTGGAATATTCTCGGTCATGGTGAGACTATCGCTTATGAGAAGTGGCCTGAGTTTGATCCCGAAGCCGTAAAGGAAGACGAGATCGAGATTGGTGTTCAGGTAAACGGTAAGGTAAAGGGTACTGTACTTCTCGGCGTTGCCGAAGATAAAGACTCTGCACTTTCAAAGGCTAAGGCTGTTGAGGGTGTTGCAAAGTTTATCGAAGGAAAAACTGTTGTAAAAGAGATATATGTTCCGGGTAAGATCGTGAACATAGTCGTAAAATAACAAGACTAAACACATAATGAATGATCATCGGGGTCTGAGGTTAAATACCGCAGACCCTGATGCACGAAAAATGCAAAGGTCATTTCACAGAATTTTCACAAATTTGTGGCAAATTGAACACAATTTGTGAATATATTATGAAAGGGTAAAAAACTGGAGAGGAGTTTAATATGATCCGCGTAAGTAATGTTTCAAAGAAATATGGTGATCATTTTGCCGTGAAGAATCTTTCGTTTGAGATAGATAACGGCAAAGTATACGGCTTCCTTGGACCTAACGGTGCAGGCAAGTCTACAACCATGAACATCATGACAGGTTATATAGCCGCATCCGAGGGCGATGTTGAGATCGATGGACACGATATTTTGAAGGATGCCGAAGAGGCAAAAAAGTGCATCGGATATCTGCCCGAGATACCGCCGTTATATCAGGATATGACCGTAAAGGAATATCTTGATTTTGTTGCGGAATTAAAAAAGGTTGCAAAGGCTGAAAGAAAGAATCAGGTTGAAGAAGTAATGAAGAAGACCTTCATTACCGACATGCAGAAGCGTCTCATAAAGAATCTTTCAAAAGGTTATAAGCAGAGAGTCGGACTTGCTCAGGCCATGATAGGAAATCCCGATGTCATCATCCTTGATGAGCCTACGGTCGGACTTGATCCGAAACAGATCATTGAGATTCGTGAACTCATACGTGAACTTAAAAAGGATCATACCGTTATCCTCAGTTCTCATATATTGAGTGAGGTTGCGGAGGTCTGTGATGAGATCATGATCATTGCAAAAGGACGTCTTGTAGCGTCGGGTACCGCAGAACAGCTTCTTAAGGATCTCGGTAGCAGTAATACTCTCGAGCTTACAGTTAAAGGCAGCAAAAAAGAAGTTACAGAGCTGCTTAAATCCGTAAACGGAGTCAATACCTGTACGGTGGATAATGCTCCGGGCGGAACTGTTGAGTGTTTTATAAGCTACAATGATGATGTGGAGATCAGAGATGAGCTCTGCAAAAAGCTCGCCTCTAAGGATATGACGATCTACAGACTCGTAAATGATGCAAAGAGTCTCGAGGACATATTCCTTGAACTGACCGACGATAAATATGTGGAAAAGATAGAGCGTGAAGAGGCTCAAAAAGAAGAGGCTTTAAAGGCTGAAAAGAAAAAGAAAAAACAGGAAGAAAAAGAAGATACAAATGCAGAACCGGAAGTAACGAAAGAGACTGAAAATGATGAGCAGCCGGAAGCTTCACAGGATGCTGCCGTAAAGGAGGAAGAGTAAATGATTGCTATATTTAAGAGAGAGTTTAAAAACTTCTTCCAAAACGTTATAGGCTGGGTATTTATCGCAGCCATGGTATTTGTTTCATCTTTGTATTTCAATGCTTACAATATTCAGGCAGGAATGTCTGATATCTTATATGTACTTGTAAGATTACTCATGATAATGATATTCTCATTGCCGGTTCTTTCAATGAGGATACTTTCGGAAGAAAGAAAACAAAAGACAGACCAGCTTACACTTACGGCTCCCATCAGTGTCGGAAAGATCATTGCAGGTAAATATCTGGCAATGATAGCAGTTTATGGCATAACGGTTTTGATAATAGGATTTTTCCCGATACTTTTAAGCCGTTATACAAAGATAGACTGGGGTGTGAACGGACTTGCATTACTCGGATTTTTCCTTTACGGTGCAACGTGTATAGCAATATGTCTGTTTGTTTCCTCATTTACCGAGAGCCAGGTGATAGCGGCTATCATAAGCATTATCTCAATGTTTGTGATCTATCTTACCGCAGGTATCGAATACATGCTTGAGAATACTCAGATCCCTGCACTCGGCGTGGTTGCAAAGGGTGTTGCTTTATTTGACCTTGCCGACAGATTCGATCCCTTCCTTTCGGGAATACTGGATATCAAATGTGTAGTATATTTCCTTTCAATGATACTGGTCTTTCTTTTCCTTACGGTTCAGTCTGTTCAGAAGAGAAGATATACTACCAGCGTTAAGAATTTCGCTTTAAGTGCATTCAGCGTTACAAGCATTATCATTGTTATAGCCATTGCGGTTGTGGCAAACCTGATCGTAAGACAGTTCCCCGATAAGAGCACGGAATATGATCTTACAAAGCAGAAGCTTTTCAC
>CACZSE010000177.1 GCA_902783735.1 uncultured Lachnospiraceae bacterium | reverse complement strand
GCCGAAAATTCAATATTTTCTTAAAAAGTGGTTGACGTAACTTATTATTTACCTTACAATATTTATGTAAACACTCTCCGTTTACAGTTATTGTTTTGAAGGTGGAATATGAGTAACAGATATCTGCGTGTAAGGAGAAAACAAAACAGATTCAGTGTCATGCTGGTCATCATTGTACTGATCATGATGATGGCGGTTGTTTCATATAACAAGCACAGTCTGAAGAACAAAAGGGAAGTATATTTGAAGCAGGAAGCAGTCCTTTTGGAGCAGATAGCGAAAGAGGAAGCAAGGAGCGAGGAGATCGCCGAATATGCAAAATATACCAAGACCAAGAAATATGCGGAAGAAGTTGCAAAAGAAAAGCTTGGACTTGTCAATGAAAATGAGATAATATTTAAGACAGAGCAATGATCAAACCTTTGATAGTAACAGCATCAAAGGTTTTTGTTTTTGGCAGATAAAATATGATCCGTACAGTTGAAGATTACATTAAAAAATTTAATATGATCTCTCCGGGTGATGAGATCGTCGCAGGAGTTTCCGGCGGCGCCGATTCGGTATGCATGCTGCTTTTACTTTTGGAATATTCAAAGAACTGCGAGATAGATCTCAAAGTAGTACATATCAATCACCTTATCAGGGAGGATGCCTCGTCGGATGCGGATTTTGTAAAAAGACTGTGTGATGAACATGGCATCAGGTTTTTCCTCTTTGAGGAAGATGTCGAGGGCGTGGCTAAAGTACTCGGACTGTCGACGGAAGAAGCAGGCAGAAAGATCAGATATGAGCGCTTCAGGCAGGTCATGACAACAGACAGGGCAAAGATAGCTGTTGCCCACAATAAAAATGATGTTGCCGAAACCGTTCTTTTTAATATATTCAGAGGTACAGGACTTGAAGGCCTTTCCAGTCTTATGCCGGTAAACGGCGACATCATCAGACCGCTTCTGGGGCTGTCGAGAGAAGAGATCGAAGACTATCTGAAAGAGAAAGGTCAAAGCTACAGGACCGACTCTACAAATCTTACCAACGACTATGCGAGAAACCGCATCAGAAACGTGATACTTCCCTATGTGGAAGAAAATATAACCACGGGATCCGTAAAGCATATAGCACAAATGTCGGAAAAGATGTTTCTTTTGCGCGATTATGTAAAAGAACAGACCGATGCTGCTTACGATAGCCTGGTAACCGTTTTTGAAGATGAAAGTGATATAGATGTTCCCGGATTTTTAAAGCTTCATGAGATGCTTCAAAGAGAGCTTTTATTAAGAGTACTTGAGAAGATGACCCCGTATCGTAAGGATATAACCTCAAGACATGTGGAAAGCATCCTGACGTTAGTTGAAAAGACCGGTGAAAAAAGAGCCGACCTGCCATATGATCTTGAAGCGGTCAGACAATATGACAGGCTCATCATAAGAAAGAAAAAGGAAATACGAGGCTCGTCGTACAGTTTTGATCCGGACTTTACAAATGCCGTCTGCCTGCCCGATAAGAGCATGGTAAGCTTTAAGATATTTGAGCGTCCTGTGGATAGTGAGTTTCCCAAAAAAACATATACTAAATGGTTTGATTATGATAAAATTATAAATTGCGTAAAGTTAAGAACAAGGCAGACAGGTGACTATCTCACCATCAATGCGCAGTCGGATAAAAAATCGTTAAATGATTATCTGATCGACAGTAAGATACCCAAGGAGAAAAGAGACGATATCCCGATCATTGCAGACGGATCACATGTGCTATGGGCGGTAGGACTGCGTATAAGCGAATATTACAAGATCACAGATAACACAAAGACCATTTTGGAGATCAGTGTTGATCCGAAATAAGGAGAAGAATATGCCAAAACATCACGTTGAACCCTTTTTGACAGAGGAAGAAGTAGATAAAAAGATACAGGAGATCGGAGACAGGATCAGTCGCGATTATAAAGGAAAAAATGTCCACATGATATGTGTTTTAAAGGGTGGAGCTTTTTTTATGTGTGAACTCGCAAAAAGGATCACGGTACCCGTATCTCTGGATTTTATGTATGTAAGCAGTTACGGCAGCGGTACGGAATCCAGCGGAAACATAAAGATCGTAAAGGACCTGGATGAACCTCTTGATGGAAAGGATGTCATCATTGTAGAAGACATTATCGATTCGGGAAGAACACTCAGCAGGCTCATGGAACTTCTTTCTGCAAGAAATCCGAAGAGCTTAAAGCTTTGTACGTTGCTTGACAAGCCCGACAGACGTGTTGTGGATGTTAAGGTGGATTACACATGTTTTGAGATACCGGATGAGTTTGTTGTGGGATACGGGCTTGATTACGACCAGATGTACAGAAATCTTCCGTATATCGGTATCGTAAAATTTGATTAGACAAGGTAGGAAAAAGCATTGAACAAAAAAAGATCAGGAATAAATGCATATGCCGTGATTTTTATATTGATCATGTTATTTGCAGGCATATATGCATATACAAAGGATGCCGGAACAGGATATACAAAATCCCAGTTGTTCACGGATATTCAAAACGGAGATGTTGCAGTTGCGCTCATTAAACCTTCGGCAGCAGTTCCAAACGGAAAAGTTACGATCATGAAAAAAGACGGTTCAAGGGAGACCGTTGTTGTCACCGACGTCCAGGAAATCGTAAATGAGATGGACGAACACGGTATATATTACAGCGTCAGTGAGGTTGAAGAGGGCAATGTTCTCATGAACTACGTTGTGCCCATCATTACGATAGTGGCTGTCATCATCATGCTGATCATGATATTGGGAGCCCAGGGTGGCGGCGGTTCCAATGCGAAGATGATGAACTTCGGAAAAAGCCGTGCCAAGATGAGCAATGACACCAAAAAGAAGCTTGCCGATGTAGCAGGACTTCAGGAAGAAAAAGAAGATCTTGAAGAGATAATAGACTTTTTAAAAGCTCCCGAGAAATATTCGAAGTTAGGAGCCCGCATTCCCAAGGGTGTGCTTTTGGAGGGCCCTCCCGGAACGGGTAAGACCTTACTGGCCAAAGCCATTGCGGGAGAAGCCAATGTTCCGTTTTTCAGCATTTCGGGTTCTGACTTTGTTGAGATGTTTGTCGGTGTGGGCGCTTCTCGTGTAAGAGACCTTTTTGCCGAAGCCAAGAAAAACGCACCCTGTATAGTATTTATTGATGAGATCGATGCTGTTGCCAGAAGACGTGGAACCGGCATGGGCGGCGGTCACGATGAACGTGAGCAGACCCTAAACCAGATGCTCGTTGAGATGGACGGATTTGAAGATAATCAGGGAATCATCGTCTTAGCTGCGACCAACAGAGTTGACATACTCGATCCTGCAATATTAAGACCGGGAAGATTTGACAGAAAGATCGCGGTAAGCACTCCCGATGTAAGAGGCCGCGAGGATATTCTCAAGCTTCATGCAAAGAATAAGCCCATCGGCAGTGATGTTGATCTTAAGCAGATCGCTCAGACTTCAGCAGGATTTACAGGAGCCGATCTTGAAAACCTCTTAAACGAGGCTGCCATTCTTGCAGCTAAAAACGATAAAGCTTACATTGAACAGAAAGATGTTCAGCATGCATTCATAAAAGTCGGCATAGGTACGGAAAAAAGAAGCCGTCTTGTATCCGACAAGGAGAAGCGTATCACTGCTTATCACGAGTCGGGACATGC
>CACZSE010000176.1 GCA_902783735.1 uncultured Lachnospiraceae bacterium | reverse complement strand
GGTTACCTTGAGGCCATGATAGACGGGACCATACCTCAGGAAATGCATGAGAAGTATCTGAAGGTCGTGCTAAATGAGACAGAGAGACTTACAAAACTCACCAACGGGCTTTTAACATTAAATAACTTAAACATGACCGGCATGGTACTCGAAAAGAGTATCTTTGACATTAATCAGGTAATAAAAAGTGTCGCCGAATCATTTGAAGGAACTCTTCATAAGAAAAAGCTTTCGATAGACCTTGTCCTTACCGGTGAAAAGCTCCTGGTGGAAGCGGATATGAGTAAGATCCAGCAGGTTTTATATAATCTTTTGGACAATGCGATAAAGTTTTCTCATGACGATTCGGTCATAAAGATAGAAACTACTCAAAAAAGAAATAAAGTGTTTGTATCCGTAAAAGACAGCGGTATAGGGATTCCCAAAGACAGCTTAAAACTTATCTGGGACAGATTTTATAAAACAGACCTGTCCAGGGGTAAAGATAAAAAGGGAACCGGGCTGGGTCTTGCCATAACCAAGGAGATCATCAAGGCACATAATGAAAATATCAATGTCATCTCTACGGAGGGTATCGGAACGGAATTCATATTCTCATTGCCCGTATATGAAGACGATGAAGATGATGATGAGATGTAAATGCTGATAAGAGAGAACAATCTGTGAAAAATAGACAGAATCGGGAGTTGAGCTCTTGAACATTGTAAACAGCAGTTTTATAATCTTTATTTGTATTTATGTTTTTATGAGGAGACCGGTATGAAACTAGGATTTGATAATGAAAAATACCTGAAGATGCAGTCAGAACACATCAAGGAGCGCATAAAGCAGTTTGATAACAAGCTTTATCTTGAGTTTGGCGGAAAGCTTTTTGATGATTATCATGCATCCAGAGTTTTACCGGGATTTGAACCGGACAGTAAGCTCAATATGCTCATGCAGCTTAAGGATCAGGCTGAGATCGTCATAGTCATAAGCGCTGCCGATATAGAAGCAAACAAGATAAGAGGCGATTACGGTATCACCTACGATGAGGATGTTTTACGTCTTATGGATGCATTTCAGGGCAGAGGACTCTATGTCGGAAGTGTATGTGTTACCAGATATGCCGGACAGAAAGCAGCCGATAAGTTCATGGAAAGGCTTCACGAACTTGGAGTAAAAACATTTAAGCATTATAACATAGAAGGTTATCCGAGTGATGTTGCAACGATAGTCAGTGATGAAGGACTCGGAAAAAATGATTATATAGAAACGAGCAAACCTCTTGTTGTTGTTACCGCTCCCGGACCGGGCAGCGGAAAGATGGCAACCTGTCTTTCACAGCTTTATCATGAAAACAAAAGAGGTATCAAGGCAGGATATGCGAAATTTGAGACATTTCCTATCTGGAATCTGCCTTTAAAGCATCCCGTCAATGTTGCCTATGAAGCAGCTACAGCGGATCTGAACGATGTAAATATGATAGATCCCTTCCATTTGGAAGCATACGGAGAGACTACTGTCAATTACAACAGGGACGTGGAGATCTTCCCCGTACTGAATGCCATATTTGAGGGAATTCTGGGGACCAGCCCATATAAATCACCTACCGATATGGGTGTCAACATGGCCGGAAACTGCATCATTGACGATGATGTCTGCAGACAGTCTTCGGACCAGGAGATCATAAGAAGATATTACAGATGTTTATATGATAAGAAATGCGGTAAGGATGTAAGGGACATTCAGTATAAGCTTGAGCTTCTCATGAAACAATCCTCTCTTACGGTAGAAGATCGTGTTGTTGTGGGAGCTGCACTTGAAAGGGAAGAAAATACAGGACATCCCGCAGCAAGCATAGAGCTTCCCGACGGCAGAGTAGTTACCGGAAAGACCACAGACCTTCTCGGTGCTTCGGCAGCAGTCTTACTTAATGCAATAAAGGAACTCTGCGGACTTGACCATAAGCTTCATCTGGTAAGTCCCGAAGCGATAGAACCCATACAAAAGCTTAAGATCGGTTATCTGGGAAGTCAGAATCCAAGACTTCACACCGATGAGATACTGATCGCTCTGTCTATATCGGCCGCCACAAACAAGGATGCCAAACTTGCACTGGAACAGCTTCCCAAGCTTCGAGGTTGTGATGCACATTCATCCGTAATGCTTTCCACGGTAGATGAGCAGACCTTTAAACGCCTGGGCATGTACTTAACCTGTGAACCCAAGTATGAAGCAGAGAACAAAAAATATCACAAGAGATAGATCATATCAGACCGGCGACATTTTTCCATATTGTAACAATTAGCAATATGGAAAAATGTCGCCGGTTTTTATATACTTTTATCTGAGGTATATATTTTTGCAACTTACCTCACGTTTTATTACCTGTTACTTTCAAACCGTTTACTTTACCGGCAGATTGAGTAGAATGATATCATGAAGATACGAATTGAGCTTGATGACAGCTTACAGGAGCAGGAGATCATAATCCGGGCACCTGAACTGACACCCGAGATATCACAATTGCAGAAGATCATAGGGGATGCCACAAAGGCAACCAAATCACTTGAATTCTATAAGGGTGATACGAGGGTATATATCTCGACTGACGAGGTTCTGTTCTTTGAGACGGATGAAAAGGGGATCAGCGCTCACACGGGAACAGACAGTTACGAGATACATTACAAACTGTACGAACTGGAGCAGTGTCTTCCGTCGAATTTCATGAGGGTTTCAAAATCCACAATCTTAAATATCCGTGAGATATTCACGATCGACAGAAGTTTATATTCATCCAGCGTCGTTTCCTTCAGGGACACGCACAAGCAGGTATTCGTATCAAGACACTATTACAAGGCTTTGACCGAAAGATTGGAATATAAGTCATGAATAGTGCAAATGGGCTTGTAAAAGGAGGATTCATCATGCAGGGCATGAGGATAACAGGAGGTAACAATTTATGAAAAACGGAAGAAATTTTGCATGGGGGATAATTTTTATAGTAGCGGCTGCACTGGTTCTTCTTAACGGATTTGATATCGCTTTGGGATTTCCGGTCTGGAAGATACTTATAACAGTATTTATGGTTATGTGGCTGTTGCACGGTTTCGGACAGAAGGATTGGGCAAGCATAATCTTTCCCATAGTCTTCTTAATTTGCACATGGGTTGATGACATGGGCATTTCAAAGGGAACAATCTTTTTTGCGGCATTACTCGGAGTCATCGGTATGTCTTTCCTGACAGGGGGAAAGGGAAGGGCATATAAAAGACATGAAATGGATCTGATCGAAGATAAGAGACGTGAACATGGGGATGACAGCGTACAGGATGGTACTAATGACAACGTATTTTCATTTTCCTCCAGTTTCGGTTCGGGTGTGAAATATGTAAAGGCCGACAACTTTGAAGAAGGCAGGGTTAACTGTTCATTCGGAGAAGTAAAGGTATATTTTGATGATGCACAGATACATTCCGATGAGGCATAT
>CACZSE010000175.1 GCA_902783735.1 uncultured Lachnospiraceae bacterium | reverse complement strand
GCTTTTATACTTATTCTGTTGTATTTCTTCTACAGGTCTGTCTTCCATATGATCGTATGTATTTAACTCCTATACCCATATCTATAACAGTATATCATAAAAGTCCATCACCTGACAGGCGATGGACTTTTAATTATTCACTGAATCCGGACATCAAAACCTTTGATCATGCTTTGATATCATATTGCTTAAACTCGGTCTTTTCCGGAGCAAGATATGTCAGTATCTCGTTTATATCATTTGCTATCGACTCTCTTTCGTCTTTGCTGATGGTTGACAGCCACTCATCGAGTCGCGGCAACAGGCTCTGAATGTAATTGGGGAATTCATCCTCTATGGTCACGTTAAAGAGAGCTCCTTTAAAGCCCCATCCTGTGACGGAATTGAAAACATCTTCCACAAGAACATGTCTGATGACTCTGGCTTTGGCTACGATCGAAACAAGGGTCGTATGATCAAATGCAAGATCTACAACCGTCTCGTTAAATGCCACTTCACAGATATAACTGTCTGTTGTCCAAAATTCAACAATGCCGTTTCGTCCTATCTTAACCCTCATCTCGAATGTGGTCCTATTGCCCATTACTTCTTTTATTTTCTTTGCGGCAGCCTTGTTGTCCTTTGAATTCACACATTCTATAAACTTGTTATAATACACGAAAAATGTATTCAGTATCTCTTCTTTGTTTATCATAACTATACCCCGCTACATGCTCCCCCTATCATGAGCCCAGTTTCTTAAGTATATTTTAATCCGTTTTGTCTGACATTTCAATAACTTATCCCGTTTTTTCATACAAAAAAGAGAATTGTTTCCATCAAAAACCCCCGAAAAGCTTTTGCTCTTTTCGGGGGTATATAAATGTGTGTATTTTTGATGCAGTTAAAATTCCTTCATCAGCTTATGGAGGATCGTATAAAGATCCGCTGCATCCTTCGGATCTATCTTGAGGCATCCGCCCATCTTTTGCGGAATGGTTACCGCCTCTTCTTTTAAATCTCTGCCCGTTTGCGTAAGACTGACTATGAGCATCCTCTCATCTTCAGTGCTGCGCTTACGTTCTACATATCCCTTCTTTTCCAACGCCTTTAATACAGGTGTCAGAGTTCCCGAATCCAGAAAAAGATATTCTCCCAGTTCCTTGACTGAAATTGACTCCCTCTCCCACATAACCATCATGGTTATATACTGCGTGTACGTCAGATCGATCTCGTCCAAAAATGGCTTATATCTTCTGACTATTTCTTTAGAGCACGCATAGAGCGGAAAACATAATTGATTGTCAAGCCTTAAACATGCATATTTGTCATTCATAACAAACACGTCTCCTGATAGGATAATACTTTTTAAAAGACCATCTCCGGTCTCATATTATCATATTTTAGAAAATGAGACCGGTCAAGTCTTTTTGAAGGGGAACACGGAAGGAGTTTAAACCAGAAGCTGTTCAACAGCTTCCTTAACTTCCTTGCAATCTGTTGTTGGCTCAAATCTCTTTACGATATTGCCGTCTTTTCCGATAAGGAACTTTGTAAAGTTCCATTTAATGTTGCCATTGTTCTTATAATCGCTGTCCATCTTCTTAACGATAGGTGTAAGAACCAGTTTTCCGGGGCCGCTGAAGCCTTCAAACTTTGTATTTTCCGTAAGCCACTTAAAAAGCGGAATGGCATTTTCACCGTTTACATCTATTTTTCCAAACTGAGGGAAGGTTATACCAAAACGACCTGTGCAGAAAGTATGTATCTCGTCGTTTGTTCCCTTTGCCTGATTTGCGAACTGGTTACAAGGGAAATCAAGTATCTCAAAATCCTGTTCCTTAAGCTCATCATATATAGCCTGAAGATCGGAATACTGAGGTGTGAAACCACATTCCGTAGCAGTATTTACTACCAAAACAACCTTGCCTTTATATGCTGAAAGATCTACATCTTCGCCGTTCATATCTTTTACTGTGAAATCATATAAATTCATGGGAACCTCCTTCAAAAAATGTTGTTCGATTGATTACAATTGAATTGTACTCAATCGGTCGATGTTTGTCAACAGTTTTTTTAAATATTTTCAAATTATTTACCATTTATCAATCTGGTTATATAATATTATCTGAATTTGGCTATTATATTATAACCAAATTTGACTTATATTGTATTCATGCTTTTTGAATTCCCGGATTTAAGGCAAAGAAACATTATTTATTATTACCTATAGGAAGATACGGATCTGTTATGAAAAAAGTTGCGGTGATAAATGATATCTCCGGATTCGGAAAATGTTCGCTTGTAGCCGACATAGTTGTTCTCTCAACTCTCGGGATACAGGCATGCCCCCTACCGACCGGTGTTTATACAGCTCAGACGGGTTTTAAGAATTATCATTATAAAAGTAATACGGACATGATCGATTCATTTACCGAATCCTGGTCCGATATGAATATATCTTTTGACGGGATCATAACCGGTTTTCTGATAGACCCTCTGCAGGGAAAAAAGCTATTGTCCTTTGTTCGTCGTTTTCATGAGAAGGATACGCTGCTTTTGGTCGATCCGGTAATGGGCGACGGCGGACAGACTTACGTCAATTATTCCGGTGAACTGCACGAAACGATCTTTGAACTGGCAAAAGAAGCCGATATCCTTACTCCCAATGTCACGGAATTGTTTCTTTTGACCGGTGAGGACATAAGTACTGTCTTGGAACTCGATCCGGAAACATTAAAGGAAAAGATCGAGTCTCTTTCAAAAAAGCTTTTAAACCGTCCGAACAAGACTATCATTGTTACAGGCATTAAATTAACGGATGGATCCGGTAACCCTCTGCTCGGAAACATGGTGGTCACCAGAGATTGCAGTAAACTTTATACCGTAAGCAGTGGCGGAGGAGATTTTTCAGGAACCGGAGATCTTTTTGCAGCGGCTGTTTTAGGACAGATCCTTAACGGAAAAACTGCTTTTGAAGCCACCAAAAGGACTGCAGAGTTTATCAGAGCTTCCGTTGCAGATGCGCACCGCTCAGGCACGGATCCCAAATTCGGAACAGAATTTGAAATGCATCTTAACATGCTTTGATCACATAATATATCATTTTTGAGAAGGTATCTGACATGAAAAAAGAACACTCATTGAGACTATTGACAACCGCAGGTATATTTGCCGCTTTGATTACATTTTTTACCGCTTTCTTTGTGCATATTCCGGTAGGAGCAAACGGCGGCTACATTCATTTCGGTGATGCGCTCATATATATTGCCGCCTGTCTGTTACCCACGCCGTATGCGATCGCTGCAGCAGCAATAGGCGGCGGACTTGCCGATCTTTTAACCGCTCCGATGTGGACAATAGCAACGATAATAATAAAATCCCTGCTGGTCTTATCATTTACATCACGCAATGAAAAGATCCTGTGCAGGAGAAATATCATTGCACCATGGATCGCTTTTATCATAAGTGCATTCGGTTATTATATCGCAGAAGCTATACTCTTTGGCGGATGGGCAGCTTTGATCGCATCCATAACCGGCAGTCTTGTTCAGTCCGGCGGAAGCGCCATATTCTTTTACATTCTTGCGTATGCTCTTGATAAAGCGAAAATAAAATCTCTGACTCCCTCTTGGGAAAACGGTTCAAAAAAGGAGAGATCATAATGGCAGACATATTATACAAATATAACAACCAGGTTTATGCTAACATCACCAATCTGTGCAATTGCAGATGTACTTTCTGCATCAGGTTTTTAAAAGATGGAATCGGTAATGCCGACACGCTCTGGCATCAGGTTAATCCTACCAAGGAAGAGGTCCTTGAAGCCATAAGAAACTATGATTTCACCGGACAGAGTGAGCTCGTATTTTGCGGATACGGAGAGCCTACATGTGCTCTTGATACATTGCTTGAGGCTGCCGCGGTCGTAAAAAACGAAAAACACCTCAAGGTCAGACTTAATACAAACGGTTTGGGATCTTTACAGAATAAAAAGAATATAGCCCCTCTTTTAGCCAAGGTTGTTGATACTGTATCGATCAGCTTAAACGCTCCGGATGAAGAATCCTACAATGCAGTTACAAAACCTCAGCTTGATGGGGCTTTTGATGCTATGCTCTCTTTTGCTCAAGAATGCAGGAAATGCGGTATGGACGTTAAACTCACGGTCGTTGACGTTCTTCCCAAAGAACAGATAGAAGCCGCAAGAAAACTCTCTGAAAGCATAGGTGTAGATTTAAGAGTCAGAAAGTTCACCTGATCCCTTTTTCAGTAATCTGTACTTGAACTCACGTATCTTTTTTGAATACTTGCTTGTGATGATCACACCTATTATGATCATTCCGAATTCTATTCCGAGAGACACTCCCTGTGCAAAGCCATACAATGCGCCCGCATCTTCTTTGTCCATGAAAAATGTAACCAAAAATACAATTGCGGCTGCCAATCCCAAAAGAAACATTATATGTATTCTTTTTATAACCTTTGCTTCCTGCTCCTTGCTGAAATCCGCTACCTTTAATACTGTTTCCTTCATTTCTTTATTCATTTGCTCTTCCTTTCTTTCACCATCCAGGATCTCTCTGAGATCCACATTGTAGTATTCCGATATTTCAATAAGAATATCCAGATCAGGCATGTTGCTGCCGGTCTCCCATCTGGAAACCGTTCTTCTGGAAACACACATTTTTTCAGCCAACTGTTCCTGTGTGATATTTCTTTCCTTTCTCAAATCCCTAAGAAATGCTCCTGTCTTTACCTGATCCATCGATCTTTCCTTTCTTATTAAACATGCACTTTGCATTGAAAATGTTTGCTGCTGCGATAAACGCCAACCCAATTGTCAGATACGGTGTCGTCTGATCCTTTACCATTGATAAAACGATAAAGGAAAGACCCGCCAGAGCCAAACACATCCTGATAACTACCATTACTGTTTTGTTTTCTGTTTTCATTTGATCATCCTCCTGATATACTTTTTTCCCGCCGGCGGATATTTCCGCATCGGCTGTTTCTGATCACATGGTATATCCGTATCGTGTATATTAGAAGGACACAGAACGAGCAAATGTACTTTTTTTCGTATGTGACATGTATTGTCTCATAGAAAGAATAACCGCTCAAAGGCGGTTATTCTGCATAAGATCCAATTGTCAATTGTTTCCTGTATTTATTTTCTGTCTTGACTCTTCTTTTCGCAGGAAGGAGTCTTTCCTGTGTGTGATATTCACCCCATCCTGTTTTATATAATTATTTGCCGCTGTCACATGAGCAACGCTCTTTGTACTGTTGTAGAGAATAACACCGGCTATACCTGCTACCACGATCGCTGCGACAAGACCTCCGCTCGCCGACCAGCCGGCTATAAACATTGTTGCCAGCATCACCACTGCAAAGATCGCCGCTATGGTCATCCACATCTTAGGTTTATTTGTCGGCAGATCGCCTACCAGTTTTCCGGTCTGTCCGTTCATGGCAAATGTATAATTATTTCCGTTCCATCTGGTGGTCAAAAGCCATACCGGAAGCATGGCATAATATGCCTTTCCCTGTTCGACCCTGATATTTTCAGTCTTCGGTGTAACATTTGTATATCCTTTTACATCATTGTACAGAGCATTTCTTGTTGACTCTTTTGCACGGCTGATAACTCTGGGTGCATCATCTTTGGCCTCCACATCATATTTGTCAGCCATATAGCCTGTAAGATATGCCTTTGAAAACGGCTTGAGATCTTCATACTTGTAGGGTTCTATAGATTCCATAAGATTATCATCCATCTTTGTTGAAGCATCCGCAGGGATCTTTGAAAACTCCAGTGTTCCTTTTCTTTCTACATGATATATCTCTTTAGTCGTTACCTGCTCATCGCCCTGACGCTTGGTTTCGCTCTTAACTGCTTCATATTCGCAGTCACCGTATGCTTTTCCATCGTAAAGCCAGAAAGGAACGTAAACACCCTTTATCTCATCAAGGTGGTTCGCATTTTTAAACGCCTGAGGGAGCAGGTACTTATTTCCGTAGTGCTTCTTTAAAGCCTTCAGCGCATCATCCTTTTCAAGTTTGAAAGGAATGACATAATCCGGCTTTAACATATCCGTAAACTGTCCCGGTACTACCGTAGGATTTCCGCAGTACGGACAGCTCGATGCGGCAAGGTTATCGTCACAAACAAGAGTGGCTCCACAGCTTGGACAGCTGTAGGACTTCATACCCTCTCCATTCCACATTTCATCGCTGACAGCCCATTCATTGTCCGATGCGGGCTTATGATCCGCCTCTGCTTTTGCCTGAGCAGCTTTTGCATCCTCTTCGGCATAATGTGCCTCTATTTCCTCAACAGAATAGGTGCTTCCGCAAAACTCACACTCCATCTGTCCCGATTTGGCCGCAAAATGCAGCGGTCCGGAACATGCGGGGCACTTATAATTTGTAATCTGATCAGCCATATATTCCTCCTTCATTACCGTGTCATCCGACACTTTTTCACACATATTTTATTTTGCACCATATATATGCAAAAAACAAGTCGCTGCTATGTTAAAATAGTGTATACATATAAATATTTGTTTTCAGAGGTGGGACATGGGAGAAAGGATTAACGAACGTTATATTGCAGATTTTTTCGGTATGGATCCGACAGACAATGCCGATGATATTTCTATAATAAGATCCGGACTCAAAAAAATGTATTTCAGCAATAATAGTGACATATGTACGATAGATACGGAATCCGACGGAATGTTTTTTATAGAGTCCGGTACAGTGATCGTGCTTGATGAAGAAGAAAAACAGCTAAACATACTTCATGCCGGTCAGTATTTCGGGGAATACGGTGTTCTTTCCGGACAGAAACGTCTGTCTACCGTCAGGTCCATGGGAAGATCCGTTGTATACAAAATGGAAAGCAAGGATCTTATGGACTTTTTAGGTAAGCATCCGGATATTTACGGCGAATTCATGAAACGTGTTTATGCGCAGCTCTCCGGAAAGCATTCGCAGATACTGGCCCTCTCGGGAATGAGAAAAGGTATTCTTTCATATCCGGCCAACAATAACCCCATGAGCTTCTCAAAAATGCTGATACAATACGGCATAGTTTTTCTGATCTATATGCTTGCTCTGCTTGGGGTGGCTTCGTCTTTGCCATTCCCGGTATTTTTACTTCCGCTTATATTTATGCTCTGCTACGTTCTCATTACCAAACGTACAGTTGAATCATTGATCACTTCAGGCATTCTCGCAGCCATACTTGTTTATCGAAGCGGTGTTTTTACCGGATATGTCGATTCCATCATGATGACCATGTCACAGCCCGATAACGTCTTTACCGTTCTCGTAATGGCACTTATCGGAGGTATGGTCAATCTTATTGTGGTATCCGGCGGGGTTACCGCATTTGAGAAAACTGCTGTCAAATACAGTAAGACCGAAAAAAACATGTTCTTCTCTTCTTTGATAATAATGCTCATAACTGCAATTGATGACGGTCTTAACATGCTGACTGCCACATATTCCGCTTACAAACCCGCCAAAGAAAACAAGACTACCCGTGAAAAACAAGCCTTGTTTTTCAGCATGCTGCCTACAGTCTTAAGCTCTTTCTTTCCTATTTCGCTATGGGGAATATTTGTTACGGGTACACTGGCTGCCAGCGTGAAGAAAGATGCCGCTCTGCTTTTTATACGTTCCGTTCCATATAATTTTTTCTCGATCATCACACTTATAGCAATGATCTTATTTGCACTTGGACATCTGCCTTACAATATGCAGTTAAAAGAAGCTGAAAAGAGAAAAGATGAGACCGGCGTTCTTTGGCCAAAGGGATCCGAAAAGTATCTTAGTGTTCATGACTCGGAAGTATGGGGCAGGAAGCTGAATGTTATATTGCCCATTATCGTCATGGCTGTCAGCTCTGTGATAGTAAGAAGTATCATAAGCAAAAGTCTGGTTACAGACAGTGCCATCGGACTTGCCGTGACTCTGACATTTATGTTCTTTCTATATTGTTTCCAAAAGATCATGACTCCGGAGCAGTTTATAGAGCATCTGATCGACGGAATAGCCGACAGCACCCTTCCGATCATCCTCTATCTGTTAACCATCAATTTTTCCACCTTGCTGGATAGTCTCGGACTTCATATATATCTGGAGCAGATGATAGATGTGTTTGAAGGCAGGACATTTTTACTGCCTTGTATGACATTTTTACTGTCAATGGCCGTCACTATGGCATTGGGTTCTTCATGGTCAATGTATGCGATCATATTCCCGATAGTAATAGGTCTTTCAGGTCACCTGGGGATCGATCCGGCGCTCATGACAGGTGCTGTAGCCGGTGCCGGGATAGCCGGCGAAAAAAACTGTGCATTTACATC
>CACZSE010000174.1 GCA_902783735.1 uncultured Lachnospiraceae bacterium | reverse complement strand
TACATATGACAACGGAGTTAAGGTTGTTCCTTCATTCCTTTGCGAGCCTGTATTCGCAGATGCTAACAACTACAAGCAGATTCTTATCGAGTCAGGTTACTACACAGAGGATCAGTTAAAGTAAAATTGCAAGATATTACAATATTTCTTTAATAAGCAGGCGGGGCAAAACCCGCCTGTTTACAAGTAAAGATACAAGGGTTATTTCAGAGAGACAGTATTTTTAAGGTATGGTTTGAAACTAGAAATGAAACGGAGGGATATTTTTGGGCAAAGTATTACTTGAAATGAAAAATATCACCAAAACCTTCCCCGGTGTTAAAGCTCTTGACAATGTAAATTTCCAGGTTGAAGAGGGCGAGATTCACGCACTGGTAGGAGAAAACGGCGCCGGAAAGTCTACACTTATGAATGTACTTAGCGGCATCTACCCTTATGGAAGTTATGAAGGGGATATAGTTTACAATGGAGAGGTGTGTCAGTTCCAGAAGATCACCGATTCCGAAGCAAAGGGAATCGTAATCATTCACCAGGAATTGGCTCTCGTACCTCAGATGTCTATAGGCGAGAACATGTTCCTCGGAAATGAAAGAGGAAAGAAGAACGCCATAAATTGGAACGAAACATACGGTGAGGCTGATAAATACCTCAAGATGGTTGGATTATCCGAGTCTTCACGTGTATTGATAAAGGATATTGGAACAGGTAAACAGCAGCTTGTTGAGATTGCAAAAGCCTTGGCAAAAAATGCTAAGCTGTTGATCCTTGATGAACCTACATCATCACTGAATGAGACCGATTCGAGAGCACTTCTTGATCTTATGCTTGAGTTCAAGAAGAAGGGCATGACGATGATCATCATCACTCATAAGCTTAATGAGGTTGTCTACGTAGCAGATAAGATCACTGTTGTCAGAGACGGTTCTACGGTTGAGACCATGGATTGCCATACTATGGAGATCAACGAAGACAGGATCATCCGAGGCATGGTAGGACGTGAGATCACAGATCGTTTCCCGAAGAGAAGCAATGTAGAGATCGGCGAAGTAAACATGGAAGTAACCGACTGGACGGTATACCATCCTGTATATGCAGAGCGTAAGGTTGTAGACAGTGTCAGCATGAATGTCAGAAAAGGTGAGGTTGTCGGCATATACGGTCTTATGGGAGCCGGACGTACAGAGCTTGCCATGAGCATATTCGGAAAATCGTATGGTACAGGCATAACCGGTACGCTTAAGCTTGGCGGAAAAGAAGTTACTCTTAAGAATCCCAGAGAAGCTATCGATGCAAAGCTTGCATACGTTACTGAAGACAGAAAAGGAAACGGACTTGTATTATCAAATCCGATAAGAGTAAATACATCACTTGCAAACATGAAGGGTGTAAGTGACAGAGGCATCATTGATATGGATAAGGAATATCAGGTTGCCGTTGAATATAAGGAAAAATTGAAGACCAAGACACCTTCGGTTGAACAGAGTGTCGGAAATCTTTCGGGTGGTAACCAGCAGAAGGTCCTTCTTGCCAAGTGGATGTTTACCGATCCGGATATCCTTATACTTGATGAACCTACAAGAGGTATCGATGTAGGTGCAAAATACGAGATATACTGCATTATAAATGACCTGGTAAAGGCCGGAAAATCCGTAGTAATGATCTCATCAGAACTTCCCGAGGTTATAGGCATGAGTGATCGTATCTATATCATGAATGAAGGAAAGTTTGTCGGTGAGATGAAGTCGGAAGAGGCTACTCAGGAAAATATCATGGCTTGTATCTTACAGTCAGGAAGGGGCGAATAGTATGAATCTTAAAGTGATGGACATATTAAAGAAGTATACGATGGTATTTGCCCTTATAGCAGTCATCATATTCTTCAATATCAATACGGGTGGAAAGATACTTTTCCCTCAGAACATCAATAACCTGATCTCACAGAACGCATACGTATTCGTTCTGGCAGCCGGTATGCTTTTATGTATCCTGACAGGCGGTAACATTGACCTTGCCTGCGGATCTGTTGTTTGTTTCATCGGTGGCATCGGTGCCGTTATGATGGACAAGAACATAAATGTATGGGTAGCTGTTGCGGTCATGATAATCGGAGGCTTGCTCGTAGGTGCATGGCAGGGATTCTGGATAGCATATATAAAGGTTCCGCCGTTTATAGCCACACTGGCAGGTATGTACGCCTTCAGAGGTCTGTCGAATATCGTACTTCAGGGTTTTGTTGTAGGTATAAGAAATGAAACATTCTTAAACGTATTCGGCGGTGGTGCCGAGTGTTATGTTCCCGATTTCTTTAACGGAGCAAACATGAACATTACCTGTGTGGTAGCTGGTATCATAATCGCTATCATTTATGTGGCAATGGTCATGAAGAACAGGATAAGTGCTCAGTCCAAAGGATACGATGTACCTCCTATTTATTCAGAACTGCTTAAGATGATCGTCATCTGTGCGGTTGTCATCTGGATATTCTACAAGCTTGCAAACTATAAGGGAATTCCCGCAGCTCTTATCTGGATCGCAGTTGTTCTTCTTGCATATGAATACATTACGTCAAAGACCACAATGGGAAGATACTTATATGCGGTCGGCGGAAATGAAAAGGCAACCAGATTGTCAGGTATAGACCCCAGAAAGGTTTATATGTTTGCATATATAAACATGGGTCTCATGTCAGGACTCGCAGGTATCCTTACGGTAGCGAGAGCTACACAGGCTCAGCCTACTTTCGGACAGGGCTATGAAATGGATGCTATCGCAGCCTGCTTCATTGGTGGTGCTTCAGCATACGGTGGTGAAGGAAATGTATTCGGTATTGTTATTGGTGCGGTGCTCATGGGTGTTATCAACATGGGTATGAGTATCATGGGTATCGAAGCAAACTACCAGAAGGTTGTTAAAGGTATCGTTGTTTTAGCAGCAATCATATTTGACGTATTGTCAAATAAGAAGAAAAAGTAAGGAGGAGGATGAGTCATGACTAAATATATGGACATATTAAAGAAAAACGCAATGCTGATTATCCTTGTCCTGGTATATATCTTCTTTACTATCATGACAGGCGGCTCGATGTTCTCTCCGATGAACTTCAATGCCCTGATCACCCAGAACGCGTACGTGTTCATTTTAGCAACCGGTATGCTGATGTGTATGCTGACCGGTGGTAATATCGATCTTTCCTGCGGCTCATTTGTTTGTATACTCGGTGCCGTAGGCGGAATAATGATGGTAGTCAAGGAATACGGAACAGGCGTTTCGATAATAGCAATGCTTGTTGTAGGTATAATCTACGGTTGTGTACTTGGATTCCTTGTAGCATATGTAGATATCCCTCCGTGGATCGCAACTTTGGCAGGTTACCTTGCATTCAGAGGCTGGGGTACAGCTCTCCTTAG
>CACZSE010000173.1 GCA_902783735.1 uncultured Lachnospiraceae bacterium | reverse complement strand
TAAGACGCTTTCCAAAGGTACAAAAGAAAAAGTACAGCTGATCTTAGTTATGAGCAGGGATGCACATCTGTACATTTTAGATGAACCCATTGCCGGTGTTGATCCCGCGACAAGGGACTACATCATAAGAACGATAATTAACAATTACAATAAAGAATCTTCAGTCCTTATATGTACTCATCTGATCTCCGACATTGAGGAGATATTGGATGATGTTATCTTCCTGTATGACGGAAAAGTCACACTTCATTGTCCGGCTTCAGAAATACGAGAAAAACATGGAATGTCGGTAGATAAGTATTTCAGGGAGGTATTTGCATGTTAGGAAAGTTATTATCATATGAATGGAAGGATTCATGGGCAGTAATGCTTGTATTGAATCTGGTGGTTATCGCAATGTCCATATTTGGTGCCTTTGGAATAGATGCACTGAAAGAGCAGGACTTTTCTATAGTTAACTCATTTTATTCTGCCATATATGTTACTATATATGCTGCAGGTCTTTTTACACTGGCCATTGTTACATCGATATACTTTTATATTAGATTTTATAAAAATCTGTATACCGATCAGGGTTACCTCATGCATACACTGCCTGTGAGCAGTCATGAGCTTATAGCATCCAAGCTTATCATAGCTGCCATGTGGAGGGTCATAAGCTATATAACGATAGGTGTGGGGTTACTCATAATTTTTCATGAAGAATTTGGATGGAATGATATAGTTGGGGTTATTGATGACGTTTTGGAATCTGAAAGACCGTTATATGCCATTACCGCTTTGGTCTTGCTTATACTGATCGGCCTGGGATATGTATTATATTCATTACTTATGGGTTATGCAGCGATAAGCATCGGTCAGATGGCAAAAAACAAGGTATGGGGTGCTATAGGAGCTTTTGTGGGACTCAGGATCCTTGTCAGATTTTTCAGAGGTGCATTATCGGTCATTTTAATGCGTACACACATAAATTCACGAATTATCGGTCCATCGTTTATATATGGATATATGCCGGGTTTGGCGGACTTGGATAGTGATAATATTTTGGTCGTGTTACTTTGTTCGGTAATCGTGGTATATTCGGTATGTATTGTGTTTTATGCCATATCGAATTATATGATGAAATACAGATTGAATCTTGAATAATTAAAATCTTAAAGCCTCGCTCTGATCTAAGAGTGAGGCTTATTATATTTGCTTAAACATAAGATCATTCTTTGGATGGATGCCATGAGAAGAGCCGGATCAGATATTCCATGTCTTTTAAGAACCTGTAATCATATCTTTCGGATGACTGTAAAACCAATATATCGGCATTAAGAATATCATCTTTGATCTCTGTTTCATTGTCTCTGTATGCAAAGGTACAGTGGTTGAAGTCTTTCTTTATATAGGGGATCATAAAGTTTCTGTAGGAGTCCCCGATCATTACAAAGCTTCTTTCATCCGCACAATCTGTCTCAGTTTTATATATATCACTGATGAGAACGGACTCCTGTGTTTCATAAGTCGTAGTCACGTCATCTTTGTAATGCACTACATATTCATAGAATGGCGGAAAGTCTGATGCATTGAGTTTTCCCAGTTCTATAAGGTCACCGGAGGCCTCCCTGCTTTCTTTTGTAACATCAAGCGACAATATGTCGGTCTGTGGCAAGTCCAATAGTCCGTAAAGTGACTGGACACCTATAAATGATCCTACAAAATTCCAGTGGCTGTCATATTTGTAATATGATTCATAGTATCTTGTTATATCCTTTAGTTCTTTGCATGGAAATGTGATCTTTACGGAAGAGTGTTCTTTTATATAGTCAAAAAGTCTGGGAACTCTTTTGTAGGGATCCACTACCTCAAAGCTTGGCATATATTCCGGATAGATCGTATCCTTTGAAGGAGTCAGAATTACGGCAAACTCTATACCTCTGGCATCGCAAATAGCCTGAAGCGTATTAATCTTATCAACATATACATTCATATCCTCTTCACTCAGGATATTGGTAGCCTGATAGTACGGGAGATTTCCCCATCCGTGAAGGAAAAGCCAGTCAAATCTGCCGATAGTTGTCTCACCGTGAACATTTGGAGCAAGGTAACTGTCGTCTATCAGCTTGTCTGTCCAGTCATCAGTTTTTTCCTCACCGCAGTTTTTACATATATACTCTGTATAACCATAACTGATATATGTAGGATCTACCATGTTGCTGATACGCCAGTCATGACCGACAATATTGCAGTCCGGAGGTGTTTGAACAACATCTTTTTCCGTGTCTGTTAGAAGATTTCTTATCTTATCACTCTTATAAAGATATTTCTGACCGGCATTTGCTATAGTGTCTACAGCCATTTTGGTACGTGTGTCCTCTATTCCGTAAATGCGCATGAGGGCAGCAGGTTTTATATCATATTCATAAGGACCTTCCAAAACGGAATCAACATTCTTTTTAAATGATATCAGAGAACTTCTGAAAGGAGCCCTATCAGCAAACCAATCGGTAATTGCTTCACCGGAAAGGGCAAGACTGTTAAGTTCTTCAATCTGTGTCTTTTCTCTTTTTTCTCCCAGATCATAATCAAGAGATACATACAGATCTTTATCCGCAATAAACAAACCTGTCCATATCACAGGCGGAAAAAACAATATTATTAAGATCAAAACGATGTAAAACTTCTTCATGTCCACATTTTAAAACTGAAAATATAAAAAAGGATTGTATGAACCGGCGACTATCTCGATCATGGATATGATCAATATAAGAATTGCCAGGATTCCTTTTACATTATTCCATATCAGTGCTTTTTTACCGGAATTAAACGCATTTTCGATCAGATCATATACAGGAAAGGCGAGTACACAGCCCATTATAAACGCAATGATCATTCGCATGGAAAGGTATGAAAAAACAGTATAAACACCGGCTCTTTTCGAAAACATCTCTCTTATAAAAGCCAATGCCTGAGACATATCCGATGATCTGAAGATACTAAATCCTATGATCACCATGAAAAGAGTATAGATCCTGTTTAATATCTTTACCGGATTATTATCAAGGAGTTTACCGGTAATAAGTCGTTCTGATACTATAAGAAGTCCGTTAAACAGTCCCCATGCCACAAAAGTCAGTTTTGCTCCGTGCCATATACCGGTAAGGGCAAAAACTATCATAAGATTTATAACAAGCCGGACAAGACCGCATCTGCTTCCCCCCAGAGGTATATATACATATTCCTTAAACCATCCCGAAAGCGAGATATGCCATCTTCTCCAGAATTCCCGAATGGATCTTGAGGCATAAGGATGATCAAAGTTTTCTTTCAGATCAAACCCAAAGATCTTTGCAAGACCGATCGCCATATCGGAATATCCGGAAAAATCAAAGTAAAGCTGAAGAATATAGCTGGTTGCACCAAACCAGGTAACAGCCGCACCAAGTCCATCTATTTTACCGTTCCATATGGCATCAACAGAACCGGCCAGAGTATTTGCGATCAGGACTTTTTTTCCAAGACCAAAGCAGAAACGTATCATGCCGTCAAAGAATCGATCTGTTGACGAGTTTCTTGATGTAAGCTGTTTCTCTATGTCGCTGTATTTGACTATGGGTCCTGCAACGAGCTGGGGAAACAGAGAAACATAGAGGGAAAATTTTATAAAATCCTTTTGC
>CACZSE010000172.1 GCA_902783735.1 uncultured Lachnospiraceae bacterium | reverse complement strand
ATCAAATATGATGATGATTACAATACCAGAGATCTTGAACTGGACATGAGAATGCATAAGGCAATAGCCATGCTTCAGTTTAAACTCGAAGGCATGACTATAAAAAGGCATCCCGAGTGGAACATGGATGACAGACTCCTTCTGGATAAGATCGACTATGAGAAAAGAACCGTCACTTGTTACGGTGAAGAATATCCCATGAAGGATACGGATTTTCCTACTGTAGATCCGAGAGATCCTTACAGCCTTACAGAAGACGAAAAACTTGTTATGAGCAGACTTGTGGCTGCTTTCAGACACAGTGATAAACTTCAAAAACATGTTAAGTTCTTATATTCCAAGGGTGCCATGTATAAAGTGCACAATTCCAATCTTTTGTATCACGGATGTGTTCCTATGGATGAGAATGGAAAGTTCTGTTCACTGAATATTTCCGGAAGTGACTATAAAGGAAAGGCTTTGTATGACATTCTGGAAACTTATGCAAGGAAGGGATATTACTCCAAGAATCCGGAGGAAAGACAATACGGAAAGGACATTCTTTACTATATCTGGGCAGGCCCCAACTCACCTGTGTTCGGGAAAGAGAAGATGGCTACATTCGAAAGATATTTTATAGATGATAAGACTACGCATAAAGAAGTGAAGAATCCTTACTACAGTCTTTATGACAATGAGGATATCATCAATTCCATATTGGAAGAATTCGGATTGAGTTCAGAGAATTCTCACATAATCAACGGGCATGTTCCTGTCGAATTAAAAAAAGGTGAGACACCTATCAAGTGCGGAGGAAAGTTACTTGTCATAGATGGAGGTTTTTCCAAGGCTTATCAGGATAAGACAGGTATAGCAGGATATACGCTCGTCGCAAATTCTCACGGAATGTTCCTTATAAGTCATCAGCCTTTTGAGAGTAAGGAGGTCGCCATTCAAAGCGAAACGGATATCGTTTGTGAAAGGATACCTGTCGAGATCGCTCCTCACAGGATAAGGGTGGCGGATACGGATATCGGAAAAGAATTAAAAGAAAGCATAACCCAGCTTGAGAAGCTGCTTGAGGCTTATCGGGAAGGTATTATATTGGAGAGATAATCTATGAGATTCAGACCGTGTATAGATATACATGACGGACAGGTGAAGCAGATCGTCGGATCCACTCTTGATACAGGTGGTGTACTTGAGAATTTCATATCACAACAGGGAGCGGATCATTATGCAAAGCTTTATAAAGACCATGAACTATACGGTGGACATATAATAATGCTTAACAAGGCCGGCACGTTGCAATATGAAGCTTCAAAAGCGCAGGCAATTAAAGGATTGAGAGCTTTTCCGGGAGGGATGCAGATAGGCGGTGGCATAGATGCCGATACGGCCGATCTGTTTATCAAAGAAGGCGCAAGTCATGTGATAGTGACGAGCTTCGTTTTTAAGGATGGAAGAGTAAAAGAAGACAATCTTAAAAGACTGAGAGATACTGTCGGAAAAGAACACATAGTATTAGATCTGAGTTGCAAAAGATATGAGGACAAGTATTATATCGCGACCGACAGATGGCAGAAGATGACTGAGGTTGACATAACTATAGATAATCTGAATTATTTTTCAGACTATTGCGACGAATTTCTCATTCACGCTGTTGATGTTGAAGGTAAAAGATCAGGGATCGCAGAAGATCTTATAAGACTTTTGTCAGAATATAAAGGCCTGCCCATAACCTATGCCGGAGGTGTCAGAAGCATAGAAGACATGATGCTTGTTGATGAACTCGGAAAAGGCAATATAGATGTTACCGTAGGCAGTGCTCTTGATCTTTTCGGAGGAGATCTGGCTTTTAAAGAGGCAGTTGGATATTGTAAAAGAAAGTAAGAAAAAAGGACCGGGATACGGTCCTTTTTTTATTAATCCATTAAACTACTGCTAATTCGTAAACACTTGAAGGTACTATTCCCCCTCGCGGGATAAAACCTGTATATTTCTGAAAAGGCACTTCGTATAATTGATTAATCACAATGTGGGCTTACAGCTTTGTAACGTTTACAGCCTGAGGTCCTTTTTCGCCGTTTACAACTTCAAACTCAACAGCCTGGCCTTCTTCAAGAGACTTGAAGCCTTCCATATTAAGTCCTGAGTAATGTACGAAAACATCATTGCCTGCTTCATCACAAATGAAGCCGTAACCCTTTTGGTTGTTAAACCACTTAACAGTACCTTTGTTCATGTCAATCCTCCAAAAAATAAAACTCATTGCAGCTTTTGCTACAACGAAATTAATATATCATAAATATGTAAAAAAGTAAATGAAAAAGTCGCAATTTTCAGACATTTTTTGTGGAAATTGTCACTATAGACCGAGCTTTTTGAAGACCATCTCATAGCCGTCGCAACCATAATTGAGAGACCGGTTCACTCTGCTGATGGTAGCGGTGGAAGCGCCTGTTTTTTCCGCTATCTCAAGATAGGTTTTCTTTTCTTTTAGCATTGTGGCAACTTCATATCGCTGCGAAAGTGAAAGAAGCTCGTTTATAGTACACAGATCTTCAAAGAAATCAAAGCATTCTTCTTTGCTGTCTAAAGTAAGAATCGCTTCAAAAAGATGTTCTACCGCTTCTGTTCTGATCTTATTGTTCATTAGCGCACCTCCTGCCGTGATCAATATCTGATCATCCTTTCATTCCTGATCGCTTTAACATTTTAGCACATTAAAGTTTAAAAGTAAATATGCTCTTGTGTGGAATTTTTTATTGCTATATAATTATTCTTACAATTTGCGGCTTAAAAGCTGATATTTATTGTGGTACGGTGAGACGATGACTATAGATATTAATGATCTGATCAAAAGCATTACGGAAAGTCTTAAGAGAATAGAATATATCAAGGCAGACGATATTCCAAACATTGATCTTTACATGGATCAGGTTACGAGTTTTTTGGATGAACGCTTAAGGAGCACCACCAGAAACAAAGGTGAAGACAAAATCCTGACCAAGACCATGATCAATAATTATGCAAAAAACGATCTTCTGCCGCCTCCTTATAAAAAGAAATACAGCAAGGATCACATGATCACGCTCATACTCATCTATTACTTAAAGTATTTTCTTTCGATAGGAGATATAGAGACCATACTAAAACCTATAAATGAGAACTATTTCGGACATGCCGGGAAAAGCGATCTGGCTGATATATATGATGAACTGATCGATAAAGAAGCACAGATGCTCGAGGGGATTATCGATGACATTATATCAAAGTACAAGGAAGCACAGACCATGTATGATAATGTCGGAGAGAAGGAAGCTGATAATCTCAGGCTTTTTGCATTTATAACACTTCTTTCTCAGGATGTATACATTAAGAAACTGCTCATAGAGAAACTGGTTGATGGTTTTGAAAAACGATCTTCGGGCGACAATGATAAGTCCTGAACTTGCAAACAGGATATTCATAATATATAATTAAAAGGTCAGTGAAATGACCTTAGAATTTACAGGATTTCATGACAGAAGGAGGATTTCACATGGGTTTTATTGCTAATCAGCTTGCCAACGTCATTGAGTGGGCCGATCAAAAAGAGGGAATGTTATTTTGGAAGTGGCAGAACCAGGAGATAAAAAAGGGTTCTAAGCTCATTATCCGCCCCGGTCAGGATGCTATATTTTTGTATAACGGCAAGTGCGAAGGAGTTTTTGAAGAAGAAGGTAATTTTGATATAGAATCAGATATCATACCTTTCCTTACCACACTTAAGAGCTTTAAGTTTGGTTTCAACACACCGCTCAGAGCAGAGGTTTTATTTATAAATACCTTGGAACAGCTTGTAAAGTGGGGAACTAAGAATGCTATCAATCTCCAGGCTCCGGGACTTCCCGGCGGTATGCCTGTCAGAGCATTCGGTACATTCAGCTGCAAGATAGCGGATCATGATGTTCTTATAGACAGACTTGCAGGTGTTCGTGCGTCATATTCTGTTGAGGATGTAAAAGAACGTATTATAGCTAATCTTGATCAGTTACTGATGGCAAATATCGCTAAGGAAGGTCGCGATATGTTTAACCTTCAGGTAGATGCCAGAAATATTGCGGCAGGCATCAGAGAAGAACTTGATGCGGATATGCTTAAACTGGGTATTACCATAACCGAGTTTAACATCGAAAGCTTTAACTATCCCGAAGAGATCAGAAAGATGCAGGAGAAGGCTGCTGGTCAGGCTATGGTTGGTGATGTTAACAAATATACCCAGATGGCCATGGCAGATTCATTCGGTAAAGGCGGCAGCGGTGGCGGAAGTATTGCAGCAGACATGGCCAGCATGCAGATGGGCATGGTTATGGGACAGCAGATGATGCAGAACATGGGCATGGTAAACAATGCAGGAGCACAAGGTCAGCCGATGGCAGCAGCACCTGCCGGCGCAAAGTTCTGTCCTAACTGCGGAACACCTACAAACGGTGCAAAATTCTGTTCCAACTGTGGAACACAGCTTGCATAGATCATAGCGACAAATTTGTAACAAACAGGGCTGTCGACGTTGACAGCCCTTTCTTAATGATATGGAAAATATGACTCAGACATTAAACAAAGAACAATTAAAGGCCGTCATGCATACAGAAGGACCCGTTCTTAT
>CACZSE010000171.1 GCA_902783735.1 uncultured Lachnospiraceae bacterium | reverse complement strand
CGTGAACATTATTTTAGGAACAATGACATTCGGAGAGCAGCTCTTCGAGGAAAACGTAAATAATATCATTTGAGAATATCTCGATGCGGGATATGATCAGCTGGATACGGCATATGTTTATAATGATGGAATGAGTGAGAAACTCATAGGAACGGCTTTAAAAGAGATACCAAGAGACAGTATTAAGATAGATTCGAAGGTAAATCCGAGGATAACCGGCAAGCTTGATTCAAATGCCGTAAGGTTGCAGCTGGAAGGTTCACTTGAGAGACTTGGAACGGATTATATCGATACATATTATATTCATTTTCCGGACAGAAATACCCCAATAGAAGATGCTTTGGAAAAGATAGATGAGTATTATCAAAAAGGCCATATCAGAAACCTGGGAATAAGTAATTTCCCGGCTGAGCTTGTAGAATATGTATGCAAGGTTTGTAACGAGAACAATTGGATACTTCCCAATGCATATGAGGGACTGTATAATCCCTTCTCGCGCAGAGCCGAAAACGAGCTTAATGGGGTACTTAACAAACATAATATAAGATTTAACTGCTATAATCCGCTGGCCGGTGGTCTGATGACGAATAAGTATTCTGATTTTAATGAAAAACCGTCTCAGGGTCGCTTTACGTACCGTCCCAATTATCTGAACAGATATTGGAAAGAATCATTTTTTGAGGCCTTAAGATCCGTTAAGAGTGTTTGTAAGGATTTGGGGATAGATATAGCAGAAGCAACATTCAGATGGTTGTCTAATTCGTCAATGTTGGACAGTGAACGGCATGATGGTATAATAATCGGAGTTTCAAAAAAAGAGCATTTAAAGAAGAACATAGAATATATCAATTGCGAAAGATTACCTGAGGAGCTCATACTTTGTTTTGAAAAAGCATGGGAGATATGCAGCAAGGATGCCCCTGAGTATTACCGATATTACGGAGATAAGATGTAATATGATCAACATCACAGAGTTTTACAATATATTGAATAATAATGGAATCAAATTTTTTACAGGAGTTCCGGATTCGTATCTGAACGGTTTTTGTAATTTTCTTCTGAATAATTGTGAAGAAAGAAATGTGATCGCTGCAAATGAGGGTAATGCTGTAGCCATAGCTTCAGGTCATTATATGGCGACTGGAGAGATTCCGTTAGTCTATATGCAGAATTCGGGACTTGGTAATGCGGTTAATCCGTTAGTATCTCTTGCTGACAGATTGGTTTATTCGATACCCATGGTTTTGCTGATCGGATGGAGAGGAAGACCCGATAGCGGAGACTGGGCTCAGCATACACGACAGGGAGCGATAACATGTCCGCTTTTGGAGTGCATGGACATTCCGTATATAATATTGGATAAAGAAACTGATCATGATAGCGTTTTGACTGACCTGATAAAGAAAGCAGGTAAGGAAAGAAGGACTGTAGCGATCGTCTCACCCAAAGGTGTTTTAGATGGAGATAAAGGAAATAATATTGACAGTGATCATCCTTTAAGCCGAGGGGAAGCCATAGAGACAGTTCTGAATAACATGCCGAAGGATACTGTATTTCTTGCTACCACAGGAAGAGCGACAAGAGAATTGTTTTATCTAAGAAAGAAGCGTAATGAAGATACAGACCATGATTTTTTAAATGTAGGATCCATGGGACATGTTTCATCCGTTGCTCTTGGCATGGCTTTGGCTAAACCGGACAGAAAATTCGTTGTCTTTGATGGTGATGCAGCTGCGATCATGCACTTGGGTGCAATGACCATGGTCAGCAAAATACATGTTCCCAATCTGATCCATATAGTACTTAATAATGGTGCTCATGAGTCCGTGGGAGGGCAGCCGTCAGCAGGAAATAAGATAGATTTTATTAAGATAGCTGAAGCTTGTGGATACAAAACCATTGGCAGACCGGTAAGTACTGAGGAAGAATTATCAGAGGCATGCAGAACAATACGAAATTGTGAACAGGCAGGCTTTATTGAAGTCAGGATACACAAAGGCCTGAGTGCGAAACTGCCGCCTCTTGAATTGTCTCACTTAGATGCTGTAAACGGACTGATGGCGGAGCTGAGGAAATGAAAAAACTATTGGTTTTGGGTGGCGCTTTTCAGCACATTAAAGTTGTTGAGGCTGCACACCGCTTAGGATATAAAGTATATGTAACGGACAACGTCGACGATTCTCCGGCAAAGAAAATTGCGGATGTATCACTTGGAATAAGCGTTGATCACATAGATGAAATAGTGTCATACTGTATGACGGAAGGAATCGACGGTGTTATAAATACGTCATTGGATCCGTGTCAGATCCCCTATTGCAGGATATGTTCCCGATTGGGACTGCCCTGTTTTGGAAATGAGAGATCATTTGAAATACTGACCGATAAGGAAAAGTTTAAAGACTGTTGCAAACAGTTCGGAGTTGATACCATTGAATACTATGACTCTGATTCTGTCCCGGATAATGCGTATCCGGTCATGATAAAACCCGTTGATGGCAGAGGGTCAAGGGGACAGTACATTTGCAATGACGCCGAAGAACTTGAACATGTGATCTTTAAAGCGATGGCAGAATCAAGATCCGATAGGGTCATCATAGAAAAGTATCTTGGGGATGCTCAGGATTTTACAGTGGCCTATTTATTTGTAGATGGAGAAGCAGTGTTGTTGCGTACCGGAGATCGTTTTACCGGTGATAACGGCAGTGGTTTAAAAAACATTGCCATAGGAGTTTCTTCACCCTCGGTATATACCGAAAAATATAAGGAACATGCCGATCAAAAGGTAGTCGATATGCTAAAGAAGATAGGAATAAAAAACGGTCCTGTCTTCTTTCAGGGTTTTATTGATAAAGATACTGTCAGGTTATATGATCCCGGTTTCAGATTTGCCGGCGGCGAATATGAACGGTTGTTATATAAAGCAACGGGAGTCGATGTGATAGAAAGATTAGTCCGATTTGCAATAACCGGAGAAATGGAACCATTGCCTTTAAATGACTACTGCATGATAAACGGAATGCGGATATTCCATCTTGATCCGACACTTGCTACAGGACAGATTAAAAAGATTCTCGGAATAGATACGATAAAAAGCAGGAAATATGTTGAGACCGTTAATCTTCGCTACAAAGAGGGAGATATAGTTGAGGATCATGATGATGTCAGAAGACGTTTCGCTGAGATATGTATCTTATCTCCCGATACAGAATCCGGAAAAGATACTATAAAGTTTGTTCAGGAGAATCTTAAGGTACTGTCATCAAACGGAGAGAACATGCTTCGCAATTTTATAGATGCTGATAAGTTGGTGAGTTTATGAATCGTATTACTGAACAATTATGTGAATATGCTCTTACCATGCGTAATGAATCTCTTTCCAAGGAAGTAGTGGATCATATAAAGATGCATGTTTTGGATTATTATGCTGCAGGATTTTCCGGATATGAGATCAACAGAGATTTTAACAGGATAAATGAAGAGATCTTTTTTGATACAGGTGGAAAAGCTGAGTCAACGGTGCTTTTTTCCGATAAAAAGCTTCCGTCATTTCATGCGGCTTACATGAATGCTTTATATGCGCATGGTGCAGATATGGATGACGGTAACAGTAAAGCGGCCGGACATATCTCTACACACGTCATTCCGGCGGTCCTTGCTTTGGCTGAAACCGTAGAATGCACATGGAAGGATGTTTTTACGGCTATTAATACCGGCTATGATTTTTTTGACATAGTAGCAGGGATAGCACAGCCGAGTTTGTATCGCAAGGGTTTTCACTCTACGGGAATTGCCGGAGGGATAGCATGTGCCGCAGCATGTGCACAAATATTAAAATTGGATAAGAAACAGATGTATAATGCCGTTTCGCTGGCGGCTGTTCAGTCAAGCGGATTGATAATCATTGATGAAAGCGGTCAGGAATGTAAACCTGTAAACCCTGCCAATGCCGCCAGAACCGGTGTGTTAAGCGCCTTAATGGCATTGAAAGGGGTAAATGCTCCCGAGAATCCGTTGGAGAGCAGAAAGGGCTGGTTTAACGCATTTTCCGATATAAAAGATCTTGAAGAGTATGAATTAAAGAAAGATACAATAATGGATTGTTATATAAAATTGTATCCTACTTGCAGACATACTCACAGTTGTATTGAGGCGGCCGAAGCCATTCATGAACGGTTAAAACCTGAAGATAAAATATCAAGGATCGATATCAATATATATGAGAATGCTATCAGGTCTGCAGGAGGGATCAGGAATCCGGGGACACCGGATGAAGCAAAGTTTTCGATAGCATATGCGACTGCGATCGCTTTAAAGAACGGTACATTTACAATACAGGATCTACGAAATATAGATCATGGTGATGCGATAACGGATCTGGAAGCTAAGGTTAATCTTATAGCAGATGCCGATATGATAGATTCCTCCGGTACACAGAGAGGATGCAGAATGACCGTCATGACCGTTGATGGAAAAGAGTATTCGGAAACAGTTCCTTATCCGAAGGGGGAGCGGGATAAAAAGCTGACATGGGATGAATTCAAAGAAAAATATTTCCGTTGTGCAAAAGATGTAGTAAATAAAAGTGAAGCTGAAAAGATACTGAATATGTATATGGAACTGCAATTAAGAGACAGCTTCAGACCTATAAATATATATGGAGAAAAACAAAATGAACAGTATGGATAAAACCAGAGAGTTTTTGGAAAGCCTGGGATTGCCCGGTGGAGATGATTATACCTTAAAGACTTCGGAAAAAAGATTTAATGATGGTGGTCAGTATCGATTTGAAGTACCGGGAATTCAGGGACCCGGTGCCATGAAGGCTTTGCTTGAGGCAATAGACAGCTACGGATTATATCTGCACAGAGTGACTCAGACACAGGGAATAATGCGCCTGACTGACTCGGAGATATCTCAAATGGTAGAATATGCCAATAAATGGGAGACCGATCTTATAATGGCTGTAGGTCCGAGGGCAACCACGGATACCAGTGCTTCGGTACATACCGAAGAGGGTGTCAGGATGGGATACCGTCTCCGTGGACAGGAGCAGATCGTACGTGCCATAGAAGATGTTAAAAGGGCGTCCCGTTTGGGAGTACGTACATTTTTGGTATATGATGAAGGCTGTTTGTGGGCATTGAACGAGTTTAGGAAAGAGGGAGAGATTCCTTCAGATTGCGGGTTTAAAGTATCGGCACATGCAGGTCATGGGAATCCCTGTTCTGCCAAGTTACTTGAACAGATAGGAGCGGATTCTTTAAATCCGGTACGTGATATTCAGTTGCAGATGATGGCTGCGATCAGACAGGCAATAGATATTCCGCTTGATATTCATACTGAGAATCCCAAATCCACGGGAGGATTTATAAGGCACTACGAGGTTCCGGAGATGATAAGGGTTGCGGCTCCTCTTTACCTGAAGACAGGAGGATCTGTAGCGGCAACTCACAGTTGGGACACAACAGCAGATGATGCTAAAAAACGAGCAAAACAGGTTGCCCTGGTTAAACGCATGATCGATGAGTATTATCCGGAAGCGATACAATCACCCAAAGGGAGCATAAGATAAAAATGAGACATCATTTATATAATCCGGAGTTTAAATTCGTAAAAGAGCCGGAAGAATTCAACAAATATACAGATAAGGATATGTTGCAGTACTGCCTGGGCGCAACTATGTATATGCCGGGGATAAAGGACTTTACGGAAAAGATACTTCATCAGGATATGCCCGGATTGACAACAATGGTAATGTGCTTCGAAGATGCCTGCAGAGAGGAAGACGTTGAAGCGGCCGAAGTGAATGTTCATGAAATGTTAAGAACCGTATCACGTGCTATATCGGAAGGCACCATGGATGAGAAAAGGTTACCGCTTATTTTTTGTCGAATAAGGAATATGGATCAATTCATCCATTTTGCCGAAGGGCTGGACAAAGAGCAGGTTAAGGTTTTGGCCGGGATCAATTTTCCCAAGTTCAACAGTAAGAACGGAAGAGAATATCTGGAATACCTGAAGGCTCTTAATGAAAAATACGGGGAAGTATTGTATGGAATGCCGATCATTGAGGACCCTTCCGTGGCTTACAGAGAATCAAGAATGGACGAACTCTTAAGAATTAAAGAGATACTGGATGAGTTTAAAGACCTGATCCTGCAAGTAAGAGTGGGCGCAACCGATTTCTCTTCGTGCTTTGGTGTAAGAAGAGGTGTTGACTATTCGATATATGATATTTTGACTGTTCGCGATTGCCTGTCGGATATTCTTAATGTATT
>CACZSE010000170.1 GCA_902783735.1 uncultured Lachnospiraceae bacterium | reverse complement strand
GGTGCGATTTTTTATTCCAAAGCAAAGGTTGTGGATGGTGACAAAGAAAACGAAGTACTGACATTCGGACCGCTTGCAGTGGAGCCGACATGCTTTGGTATGGGAATCGGCGCACTTCTTTTGAAGGAAACCGTTCCGCTTGCCAAAGAAGCAGGATATAAAGGAATCGTTATATGCGGCGAACCGGATTATTATCCGAAGCACGGTTTTGTAACCTGCGACCGTTTTGACATTCATCATCCGGCTTTCGGAAATTCGGAGGCTTTCATGGCATTCCCGCTTAATGAAGGCTTTGAAGAAATTCACGGATTATTTTACGAGGCACCGATTTTTGAAGAGTGTGAAGACGAAAAGGAAATCGGAGAATTTACAAAAGGATTTCCCTACTACAAACCACTTAAACTTTCATGTCAGTGGCTTCATGTCGAGAAACTCGGAAGGATATCGGAGGTCAGCAAAAACAGTTATAAGATCAGGTTCTTCGAAGAGGAAATACCGGCAAAATTAAAGGGAAGTTTTTATGAAGAAGACGCAGAGAAACTTCCGGTAGTCGGCGATTATGTGACATTTTTATTTAACAAACAGGGAGGATCAACAATCCTTTCGGTTTGTGAGAGGCAAAGTTTTCTTCAAAGACCGGATCAGGCCAAAACGGGAGTTATGCAGTATATGACCGCCAACGTGGATTATCTTTTTATCGTCACTTCACTTAACGAAGACTACAACTACAACCGCATTGCAAGATATGTTAGTATCGCTTTGCAGGGTAAAACCATACCTGTCGTAATACTTACGAAATCGGACCTTTGCACCAATCCCGGCAGATTTGTAAGAGAAGTTGAAGGAATAAGCGATAAAGTGAGAGTACATTCGATATCCGCAATTTACGGAATCGGGCTTGATGAACTGAATGAGTATATGAATCCGGGAACAACCATTTGCCTTATGGGTTCATCGGGAGCGGGGAAATCGACACTCATCAATTCCATTATCGGAGAAGAGATCATGAAGACATCAGAAATAAGAAAAGACGATGATAAGGGAAGACATACAACCACATTAAGGAAACTTATAGATCTTCCAAACGGTGTCACGATCATAGATACTCCAGGTATGCGTGAAGTCGGAATGGCAAACGCACAGGATGGGATCGATGAAACATTCTCTGATATCGTGGAGCTCGAGAACCGATGTAAATTCAGCGATTGCAGACATGATACCGAACCGGGCTGTGCGATCAAAGCAGCTCTGTCAAGCGGAGAATTATCTTGGGAAAGATATGAACTATACAAGAATCTGGGCAGGGAAAACACCAGAAACTATGCCATGAAAAAGGAAATATCGAAGTGGGCGAAAGCCTACAGGAAAAACAATAAGAGAACTATGTGGGAGTAAATAACGAAAGGAAACTGATGATATGCATTTTGTTGATGCAAAAGGAATACTGAGCACCGGCGGGGGGCACTGTGGTATGAACATCTATCGTGGATGCAGTCATGGCTGTATTTATTGTGACAGTCGCAGCAGGTGCTATCAGTTTTCGCACCCTTTTGAAGATATAGAAGTTAAGCAGAATGCTCCTGAACTGTTAGAAGCTGCTCTTCGTTCGAAGAAGAAAAAGACTATGATCGGAACCGGTTCAATGTCGGATCCGTATATGCATTGTGAAGAAGAGTTACGGCTGACAAGGAAGTGTCTTGAGATCATCCTTCATTATGGGTTCGGTGTTGCGATACAGACAAAATCTGATCGTATCCTCAGGGATATCGATCTGCTGGAAGAGATAAACCACTCCACAAAATGTGTGGTGCAGATGACGCTTACGACATGGGACGATGATCTGTGCAGAATATTGGAACCTAATGTCTGCAATACAAAACGCCGTATAGAAGTCCTGGAAGAAATGCAAAAAAGAGGTATCCCCACGGTTGTATGGATGACCCCGATACTTCCATTCATAAATGATACGGAGGAGAATATTGTGTCAATCCTGAATGAATGTATCCGGGTCGGTGTAAAAGGCATAATAGATTTCGGCATGGGTCTTACACTTAGGGAAGGTGACCGGGAATATTATTATGATGCGCTTGACAGGCATTTTCCGGGTATGAAGGAACGTTACATCAAATGTTACGGAAATGCGTACGAACTGCCGAGCCCCAAAGCCAAAGAATTGGAAGAGATATTTCAAAGAAACTGTAAGGCACACGGCATTCTGTCAAACCCGAAAGATTGTTTCGGGTTCATGGATGAACTGCCGGAGAAATACAGTCAGATGAGTATATTTGATCTGTAAAGCAGGTGGTTTGGCATCCCAATATGGCATATGCCACGGTTTCCTTTGCTTCTTTGGTTTCTGTCAGTGTATAATATAAATCAGTTAAAATGGTGTTTATTTAAAGGTGAGGTCTATGTTTGTTAATAAATTGAATCAGCTCTATAAACCGGACCGGCTTTTATACTATATCCCTGTGACAAAAGAAGATATTCGGGCCTTTTCTAAGGGAGTGATCCCGGATAAGGTGAAGGTTTATTCAGGTGCTTTCGGTACCTATGACTATCCCGGAGTATTTTTCATAAAGTCTGTCGATATGTCTGTAATAGGTATCGAATACAGAATGGATGATGACAGGGTTGTTTACCCTGAAGATCTTGATCATATCCGTCTGAAAGCTTCTTTTTTCTATTCCGGAGAAATGGAAAATGAGATTGAGATAGACCGTGAGTCTATAGCAGAACTATTCACGGGTTTTGCGTCAGATGACGACGCACACAGGATATACAGCGATCTTTCCATTAAGGAAGAATCGGATGTGATAGCAGTATTTTGTGAATCCCATAAGTTGCGAATGCTTTATGAGTGTAAACTGAACAGTGATAGAGCCGGACATGTTATAGCAGATGATGTGGAGTGGTTTAAAAAATCAGATTTGTATAAAATGGCATTTTTTGACCCCATTACAGAACATTATAACTGGAACCATCTGGTTTCATTTTTGGAGATGCCGGCCGACAGAAATATAAGCGATTATGCATTTGTGCATTTCGATATTAAGGAATTTCGAGTGATCAACGAGGTATATGGACATATAGCGGCAAACAGAGTGCTTTGTAATGTGGTAAAGGCCATGAATGAGGCTGATTTTGTCTATGCGAGTGCAAGATGTCATAACGACAATTTTGCGATGATGATAAAAGATATGCCTCAGGAAGAAACAATTGAGGTTCTGACAGGTTTCTTTGAGTCGCTGTCTCATCTTAAGGAGGATCCGGGCTATAAGATCTTTTACAGAGCCGGAGTGGTGCCTATGCAAAGGACCCTCCTTGCCGGAAACCGTGTGGCCGATGCCGGAAAGATGGCTCAGGCTCTGGGTGTGGACATGAACAAAACCGAGATCATCGTCTATACCGATCGGATGCATGATGATATTACATGGGGCAACTTCATTAAGGCATATTTGGATACGGCTATAGCCAATGATGAGTTTCTGGTATACCTGCAACCTAAGTTTGATATAAAAAAGGATTCATTAAAGGGCTCAGAAGCTCTGATACGCTGGAATTATAAGAAAAAAGAATTTCTGTCACCGGGGCGTTTTGTTCCGTATTTTGAAAAGGATGGTTCTATCGGCAAGATAGATGATATCGTTTTGGAAAAGGTGTGTGAAGCACTGACGCAATGGAAGGAAGAAGGGAAACCACTTTATCCTGTTTCCGTGAATCTTTCTCGAAAAAGGCTCTTTGATGAAAATCTCATCGATCATCTGACTCAGATTGTGGATCGTCATGGTGTCAGTCACGAGCTTATTGATTTTGAACTGACAGAAAGTGCTACCTATGACAATACCGAGCATATGATCCGGGTTTTGGAGGAACTTCGTCTCAGAGGATTCCAGATATCCATGGATGATTTCGGAACCGGGTATTCATCACTTTCGCTATTGACACAAATGCCCATCAATACTTTGAAAATAGACAAGAGTTTTGTCGATAAGATCGGTGCGGATAATGAACGGGAAGAAGATATCACTGTGATCCGCCTGATCATCACACTTGCAGGAGAACTCGGCTTTGTGTGCCTGGCTGAGGGAGCAGAGCATAAGGAACAGATCGATCGTCTTTTATCATTGGGATGTGATGTTGTGCAGGGGTATTATTACAGCAGACCGATCCCCATCGAAGAGTTTGATGAGAAGTATCTTTATAACCTTGATCCGAAATAATAACAAAGGGGTGACAGACAGGAGGAGCATCCGGGGGTGACACAAGTAAAAGAGATCTGTAACAGATTCATAAAAGATACGGTTACCGACATTACCATTTCTTCTGACGGGCATATAAATGAAACCTATTTTATAAAGACAAGGGCCGGATATTATGTATGTCAGAAAATGCAAAAAGGCATAGATACAGAGGCTTTAAAGTACAATTACAGACTTTATTACAATGCCTTAAAGGATTTTGGATTGTTATTCCCGAAATGGATAAACTGTATCGACGGTTCCGGGTTTTATGCTGTCGATCAAAATAATGATAAATGGAGAATGTATACGTATATACAAGGAGATATGTATAAATCTCCGTTAAGCAAAGAGATATTGTATGCCTGTGGACAGGGACTGGCAAAATTGCATCTTGCATTTCAAAGTATTGCCGAAAGACCGATAGCAGTTTATCCTCATATTCATGATCTGAACTATTACAGTGATACATTTGAAAAAATGATATCGAGTAATGATCATAATAAAGATTTAAGAGATCATGTTCTTGAAGAAAAGATATATAAAGGAGCAGAACGTTTTCTTAAGCTGAGATTGGATAGAACCCAAATTGTTCATGGTGATACGAAACTCTCAAATATTCTGTTTTCAGATGGTGAGGTTAAGGCGATCATAGATATGGATACGTTCATGAACGGATCCTTGTTAGAGGATATGGCAGATCTTATCCGATCGATATGTGCCGATACCGGATATATAGAAGAAAGCACTGCCGTCACGGTAATGAGCGGATATCTGAGTATTTCCTCAGGATCATTGCCGGATGAAGAAGTCGGCCTTCTTTTGGAAGTTACAAAAAAGATCTGCTTTGAACTTGGCTTAAGATATTATATCGATCATATATCTCATATAAAAGTATTGAAAGAGATCAACAAAAATGGCAGCCTTATTAAGGCTGCCAAGTATATAACAATGGCGTTAATATAACGGATCAAAGCTTAAATCCGCTACCTATAAACTGAGCTATATCCCTTCCGGTGTCATCGGTGACGTCAACATTGATTATGGTAGTGCTTTTGCCGTTCTTTTTGCATATGGCTCTGGCGATCAGTTTATTACCTTTAGGTGCTCCGAGATAGTTTATGCTGACCTGCTGAGCTACGGTAGGCATATGTATATGATTTGACAGTACGGCAAATGCAAAATCCGAAAGAGTGAATATAGCACCGCCCATTACACCGCCATTGGCATTTTTGTGAATATCGCTTATGGTTACGGATGCGACGGAATACTCTTCGGTAAGCTCTTCAAGCTCTACTCCGGTAATCATGGCATATTTATCGCCTTTAAAATATTCTCTTGCTTCTTCAAGATTCGAAAATGTACTCATGTTATCTGTTCCTTTTGAATAAAATGTCTACTTAAAGATAATATATTAAAACCTTATAATTCACAATATAAAATTATATGATCCATACAATGAAAGAGAGTCAGCATGTTATATATATTACGTCACGGAAAGACGGATTGGAATAATGAACACAGATTACAGGGGAAAACCGATATTCCTTTAAATGAAGAAGGTCGGGCAATGGCTGAAAAAGCGGCGAAAGAGTATGAAGCGGTTCATTTTGATATATGTTTTTGCTCACCGCTTATTCGGGCCAGAGAAACGGCCAAGATACTGCTTGAAGGCAGGAATGTACCGGTAATTATCGATGACAGACTTGCGGAGATGGGATTTGGAGTGTACGAAGGCGTCAGGGACAGTTTCAATATTCCCGATTCTGACTGCCCCGTAAATGTGCTTTTTAAAGAACCGGAAAAATATGTAGAACCGGTTGAAGGTGGAGAAAGTCTGGAAGAATTGTTTGATCGTACCGGACAATTCTTGGAAGAAAAGGTATTTCCGTTAGTAAAAAGCGGGAAAGATGTTATTATCGTAGGTCACGGAGCAATGAATTCATCCATTATATGCAGGGTAATGAATAAGGACATTAAAGATTTCTGGAGTGCAGGAATAGAGAATTGCAAGTTGATGAGACTTATTTGATATGTATACGTACAGGCTGCCATTGACAATGTATTTGAGACAATGTAAAATTTGAATTAGCCAAATTGAGTGACAATGAACTATAATTGTGGGGAATTGAAGTGACAAATCAACATTGAAAGGAGCAACTTATGGAGTATTCTACAAAATTATTTGGTAAGATCGATGTGGCAGAAGATAAGATAATCGAGTTTCCCAACGGTATTTTGGGATTCCCGGATCTTAAGAAGTTTACACTTATGTTTGACAGTGATAACAGCAGCCCTACAGGATTGAATTTTTTAGTTTCATTGGATGAACCTGCATTTGTGCTTCCCGTGGTAGCAGCTATTTCCGTAAAGCCTGATTATGCACCGAAGATCTCTGGCGATATAGAAAAGGCAATCGGTCCCCTGACTGAAGACAATCTTCTAATAATGGTAACAATGACCATACCCGAAGATATAACAAAGATGACGGTTAATTTAAATGCTCCGATCGTTATAAACGACGATTCAAGGAAGGCGGTTCAGGCAGTGGTAGAAAATGAGGAATATGATATAAAATATCCGATATATGATTTCCTTAAGAAGAGCTGATCCGTAATATGTACTAAAAGAGATGTTGTCTGAATGGCAACATCTCTTTTTAGTTGTAATTACACAAAAAAAACATATAAAGCAAGATAAATTGGACATAATTTATAAAAATCAATAAAAACATATTTACCTATTTACCTAGTAGGCGAATAGGAGTATAATCCCACTAGAACAAAAAAACAACGGTAACTGTTCATATAACAATCAAAAGGAAGATATGAAAAATGATGATATCAACTAAAGGACGTTATGCATTGAGAGCTCTGTCGGATCTGGCAGATCATGAAGAAGGAGTTTATGTTCCGCTTAAGGATATAGCCGAAAGGCAGAATATATCTCATAAATATCTGGAGAGCATCATGCTGATGCTTGTACAGAACAATCTTGTGGAGGGTGCATCCGGTAAAAAGGGAGGATACAAACTTAAAAAGTCACCGCAGAACATATCGCTCGGAGAGGTTTTGAGGATAACCGAAGGAGGCCTTGAGCCGGTAGCCTGCATATCGGACCGGAATACACCTTGCGAAAGATATGAGGAATGTAACACATATCCTATTTGGAAGGGATTGTACGACGTAATAAATGACTATTTGAACAGTAAAAATTTAACAGATATTATGGAGAGATGATATGAGTGAGAAGTTTTTGGAAGTAAAAGATCTGCACGTCAGTGTACAGGACAAAGAGATCCTTCACGGGATCGATCTAAACATAAAGAAGGGTGAGGTCCATGTCCTTATGGGACCTAACGGGACTGGTAAATCCACGTTGGGATACGCGCTTATAGGTAATCCCAAATATGAGATAACTCAGGGCAGCATAATTTTTAACGGAGAAGATCTGACAGAAGAGAGCGTTGACAAAAGAGCTAAGGCCGGAATGTTCTTGTCTTTTCAGAATCCGCTTGAAGTACCGGGAGTAACACTTTCTTCATTTATAAGAAGTGCACTCGAACAGATCACCGGAGAACGTACGAAGGTCTGGGATTTCAAAAAGAAACTGAAAGCAACAATGGATATACTTGATATGGATCATGAATATGCTGACAGAGATCTGAATGTGGGCTTTTCCGGAGGAGAGAAGAAAAAAGCCGAGATATTGCAGCTTCTTATGTTAGAACCTTCATTTGCGATACTCGATGAAACGGATTCGGGGCTTGATGTCGATGCTGTAAGAACCGTTTCGGCCGGTATTGAGGAATATCAGAGGAGATGTAAAGGGTCGTTGCTTATCATTACACACAGTACCAAAATCCTGGAATCGCTTAAGGTAGATAAGACACACGTGATGATAGAAGGTAAGATCGCTAAGACAGGCGGCAGTGAACTTGTGAACTTCATAAATGAAAAAGGCTTTGGAGACGGTTTGGAATAAGGCACGGAAAGGATAAAGAATTGAAAGAAAAAACACATGTTGATGATATAGACAGAAGTATGTATGACTTTAGAAATGAAGACAAGGATGCATACAAGTTAGATGAAGGACTGACAAAAGAAATAGTCCTTCAGATCTCGGAGGAGAAGAACGATCCCGAATGGATGAGAGATCTAAGGCTTCGTTCTCTGGAAATATACAATAAAATGGAAGCTCCGAACTGGGGACCGGCTCTGGATGGACTGGATATGGACCATATCGTAACCTATGTGAGAAAAAACACGAAGCTGGCCGACAACTGGGAAGAGGTCCCGCAAGAAGTGAAGGATACTTTTGAAAAGCTTGGTATACCTCAGGCCGAAAGAAAATCACTTGCCGGCGTAGGTGCACAATACGACTCGGAACTTGTCTATCACAATGTTCGAGAGGATGTTGCCAGGCTGGGGGTGGTATATACAGATATTGAAAGTGCTCTCAGGGGAGAATATGCGGATATGATAAAGGAGCATTTCATGACATTGCTGCCACCTTCGGATCATAAGTTTTGCGCACTTCACGGAGCAGTTTGGTCAGGAGGCTCGTTTGTGTATGTTCCCAAGGGTGTAAAGGTGGACATTCCGCTTCAGTCATATTTCAGACTGAATGCTAAAGGTGCCGGACAGTTTGAGCATACCCTTATCATTGTGGACGAGGGAGCCGACCTGCATTTTATAGAAGGATGTTCCGCACCCAAATATAATGTAGCCAATTTACATGCGGGATGTGTTGAACTGTTTGTAAGAAAAAATGCCAGACTCAGATATTCAACCATAGAAAACTGGTCAAAGAATATGTATAATCTGAATTCCAAAAGAGCTTTGGTTGAAGAAGGAGGAAAAGTTGAGTGGGTTTCCGGTTCGTTTGGGTCTCATATATCGTACCTTTATCCCATGAGTATCCTGAAAGGAAGAGGTTCAAGAATGGAATTTACGGGAATCTCATTTGCAGGAAAGGGACAGAACCTTGATACCGGAGCAAAGGTGGTTCAGCTGGCGCCGGATACAAGTGCGTTTATAAGCACAAAATCAATATCTAAGGGTGGAGGAGTCTGTACATTCAGAAGTACAGTCAAGGTTGCCAAGGAAGCTGAAAACAGTAAAACGGCAGTAAGCTGTGAATCACTTATGCTTGACAGTGAATCACGTTCCGATACCATACCGGCAATGGATATCAGATGCAAGAGTGCCGATGTTGGACATGAAGCACAGATAGGAAAGATCAGCGATGAAGCGGTGTTTTATCTTATGAGCAGAGGCATGAGTGAAGAGGATGCCAAGGCTTTGATAGTCAGCGGATTTGCAGACAATGTATCAAAAGAGCTCCCTCTTGAATACGCAATAGAGATGAACAATCTGATACGACTTGAGATGAAAGGAAGTATAGGATGATGAAGATCAATCGTTTACCTGCACAGACCTTTAATACTACGGGAATGAACGAGACGGATATAGATTATACTCCCGGACAGTATAGAAATGTAGACATATACGAAGATACCATAATGACATTTGATAACCCGCAGGATACGAATATCAATGTTTGGGTAAAAGAAGGTAAGGAAGTATCTGTGATCATGGATTACAGATCAAAGGATACTCTAAATATTTCTACCAGGATCAATATAGAAAAAAACGGAAAGTTGAAGCTGGTTCAGATAGACAGTGCTCCTTGCGAAAGCAGATTGATAAATCAGGTAAATGCAAGGCTTGAAGAAGAGGCTGATTTTAGCATTATTCAGATACTTCCAGGAAGAGGAGATGTTTATACCGGATGCACGACCGATCTTGCAGGCAACAGGAGTAAGTGCAACATGGATATAGCTTATCTTGTAAAAGACGGACAAAAGACTGACATGAACTTCATTTCAAATCATTATGGTAAAGAAACGGAGTGCAATATAAATGCCGATGGTATCTTAAAGGATGGGGCATTTAAACTTTTCAGAGGTACCATTGACTTTAAGACCGGTGCATCGGGATCAAAAGGAATAGAAAATGAAAAAGTACTTCTGCTGGGAGACGATGTGATAAACCAGACAATACCTCTGATCCTCTGTACCGAGGAAGATGTGGAAGGAGCGCATGGCGCTCAGATTGGCAGTCTTGATGAAGATGTTCTGTTTTATTTCGCATCAAGAGGCATTGATGAAAAGACAACCGAAAAGATGATCTCCTTCGGTAGTTTTAACAGATTATTACGACAGATCGATAATGAGACTGTCAGAGAAAATACGGAAAAGATCCTTTCGGAGGTATTTTGATGAGCAGTAGAGATTACAGAACAGATTTTCCGCTTTTGTTGAATGAGAAGACCATATATTTGGATAATGCCGCAACATCACAAAAACCAGCGTGTGTTATCGAAGCCGAAAGAGATTATTATCTTAAAAGTAATGCGAACCCGTTAAGAGGATTCTATCCCCTCAGCATAGAGGCCACACAAATATACGAGAATTCAAGAAAAACGGTCCAAAAATTCATAAATGCATCTTCGGATAAAGAGATCGTTTTTACAAGAAATACAACAGAGAGCCTCAATCTTGTTGCTTACAGTTACGGACTTGCGAACCTTTGTAAGAACGATGAGATCGTCATATCGGTAATGGAGCATCACTCAAACATGCTTCCATGGAGAATGGTTGCTCAAAAAACCGG
>CACZSE010000169.1 GCA_902783735.1 uncultured Lachnospiraceae bacterium | reverse complement strand
TATTTGAAGAAACGCCGTCTCCACTTCCTGATGAAGACCTCAGAAAACGCATGAATGATGCCGCGATAAAAGCTGCGGCGGTCTCTGGATATGTAGGTGCGGGTACCGTTGAGTTTATAGTCGACGGATCAAAAAACTTTTACTTCATAGAAATGAACACAAGGATCCAGGTCGAGCATCCCGTCACGGAAGAGACAAGCGGGGTGGACCTGATCAGGGAACAGATCAGGATAGCCTGCGGAATGAAATTGGGATCTGATGTCCATGAAGTAATGCATAAGAAGCATGCTATGGAATGCAGGATCAATGCTCTTTCATCGGGAACTGTGAAGTTTTTGCATTTTCCGGCCGGTTACGGAGTAAGGATCGAGAGTCATATTTATAACGGATGCGAGATCGTTCCCTATTACGATCCGCTTTTGGTAAAAGTGATCGTTACGGGTAATACAAGGTTAGAAGCCATACGGCGCATGAGAAGAGCATTGGAAGAACTGGTCATCGAAGGTATAGAGACAAATCGGGAGTTTATGCATCTTATGTTATACACGCCGGATTTTGTAAGAGGAAGATACAGTACCGGGTTCTATGAAAAAGAACACTTAAAGATTGATGAAATGATCCGATCGGCTGCGGAAACATTAAAGAATTAAACTATGTATATGAAGTATAAAAATGAGCATAAATGATATATTTTCAAAACGAAGACGCGGGTGGGCAAAACTGGAAAAAGCGCGCAAACCGGCTAAAAAGAAACAGTTACGGATCGCTCATAAACGTATAGAACAGCTCTGCGACGATAAGAGCTTTAAAGAAATGTTTACAAGGCTTAGGACAGCGGATCCGATAAAGTTTCCGGGATATATGGAAAAGATCGCCGAACTGGATCAAAACGGTAATGCGACTGAAGCATTTGTGGCGGGAACAGCAAAAATACACAGGATAAAAGTGGCCATTGGGGTTTCGGATCCGGGATTTATGATGGGAAGCATGGGAACAGTGGTGGGTGAGAAGATAGCTCTACTTGCCGAATATGCAGCAAAAAAGAGGCTTCCGCTCATAATCTTCAGTGCCAGCGGCGGAGCCCGTATGCAGGAAGGCATGTTTTCTCTCATGCAGATGGTAAAGACTGCACAGGCTGTAGAAAGGTACAGGGCAGCAGGTGGACTCTTTATATCATGTCTTACGCATCCTACTACAGGCGGAGTCAGTGCCAGCTATGCAACCTTGGGAGATATCATTCTGGCAGAGCCGGGAGCGCTTATAGGTTTTGCCGGTCCGAGAGTTATAGAACAGACTATAGGAGAAAAACTGCCGGAAGGTTTTCAGAGATCGGAATTTCTGCTTGAACACGGCATGATCGACATGATAGTTGAACAGGCAGCAATGAGAGAAACGATATATAAGCTGTTAAAACTCCATGAAGGGGGAATGTTTTGTGAACGCTGAAAGTCTGAGTGCTTATGAACGGGTACAAAAAGCCAGAGAAACAAAAAGAGCAGGGATATACGACTATATAGAGGCGTTGTTCGATGATTTCATGGAGTTTCACGGGGACAGACTGTATAGGGACGATCCATCGATAGTAGGAGGTATCGGAGTACTCGACGGCATGCCGGTTACGGTGATCGGACACAGAAAAGGCAAAGATACGGGAGAACAGATAAAATACAACTTTGGAATGACTTCGCCTGAAGGATACAGAAAAGCGATAAGACTGATGGAACAGGCTGAGAGATTTAACAGGCCGGTGCTAACGTTAGTCGATACACCCGGCGCATATCCTGGGATTGAAGCCGAAAGCAACGGGCAGAGTAATGCCATATCAGGATGCATTGCCAAAATGTGTAATTTGAAAACGCCGAGTATCTGCATTATCACAGGCGAGGGCAACAGCGGAGGAGCGCTGGCACTGGCGGTAGCGGACAGGGTATGGATGCTGGAAAATGCCGTATATTCGATCCTTTCTCCGGAAGGATTTGCTTCCATATTGTGGAAGGATGCATCAAAAAGCGCTTTGGCGGCGGGCTTGATGAGACTGACGGCAGATGATCTGAAAAATGACGGTTTTATAGACACTGTGATCAAAGAAGATGACAAACTGACGGAGCATATAAGAAAACTGCTCATCAGTGAATTTCATGATCTTGGGAATATCAGGACCGAAGAACTTCTGAAGAAAAGATATGCCCGTTACCGCAAGGTGATGTAGGGAATATTACAGGACACAAAAATGGGAATTAAAATTGTATCGGCAGGGAAAGCACTTCCCTCATATTCTATGAGTAATGAGCAGATGAGTGCTTTTTTGGACACTGATGATGAATGGATATACAGTCGCACCGGCATAAAGAGCAGATATATATGCAGGGAGGAAACCTGTGTGTCACTGGCATGTCGGGCGGCGGATCGGGCTCTGCAAAATGCAGGTGTAAAGCCTGAGGATATAGGGGCGGTCATAGTGGCAACTACAACAAATGACTATGCATTTCCGTCGGTAGCCTGCATGATACAGGCTGATCTTGGACTGCCTGAGGAAACGGTCGCATTCGATATATCGGCGGCATGCAGCGGTTTTATATTTGCATTGGGAACTGCCTACGGATATCTGAAGAATAATGATCTGAAATATGCATTGGTAGTGGGTGCGGAAAAACTGTCGCGCATCTTGGACCATACCGACAGATCCACCTGTGTATTGTTTGGTGACGGAGCAGGTGCTGTTGTGATCTCAAAAGATGATCATAAGCATGTTCATAAAAGCTGGAGCAGAGGAAACAGAGAAGCTTTAAACTGCAAAGGTATCGGTACAGACGGTGCGAGATTAAATATGAATGGCAGGGATGTGTTCAGATTTGCCACTTCTGCTCTAAGACAGGCAATAGATGAGACACTGAAAGCAGACGGGGAAGATATATCTTTGATCGATGCCATCGTATGTCATCAGGCAAACGCCAGAATAATCGAAAATGTTATGAAAAAATATCCGGGTATGGAATCCCGCTTTTTCATTAACATAGAACAATACGGAAACACATCGTCAGCCAGTATACCGATAGCGATAGAAGAGATGATGCAAAGTAAAAGGATCACGGCCGGCATGAAGCTGTTATGTGTCGGATTCGGAGCGGGTCTTACATGGAGCGGACTGATAGTAAGAACTTAAGGGGGATTAAAAATGCAGACTATAGATAAGTTATTAAATATAAAATATCCGATCATCCAGGGAGGAATGGCTAATATTTCCACGGGAGAATTTGCCGCAAAGGTAAGTAATGCGGGGGCGCTTGGTGTTATTGG
>CACZSE010000168.1 GCA_902783735.1 uncultured Lachnospiraceae bacterium | reverse complement strand
TTTGAAAAAGAGGCCCTGTTAAGGGATGCCGTATTTTGTGATGGTAAGTATATAAATGTAGTAATTCTTGGAAGATTGAATGATAAGGATCAGGAGGAGACCATATTATGAAAATGAGATACTGTAAGAAGTGCCTTCAGCCGGACACAAGACCGAATATCCTGTTTGATGAAAATCAGGTTTGTTATGCCTGCAAATATGAAGAGTCAAAAGCGGGTATTGACTGGAAGGCCAGAGAGGCTGAGCTTCAGGCTATAGCTGATGAGGCAAAGCAAAAGAGCAAAGAACGCGGCAATACCTATGACTGCATAATAGGTGTTTCGGGCGGTAAAGATTCTACTTTCCAGGCGGTTTATGCAAAAGAAAAGCTTGGACTTAATCCGCTTCTCATAAACTGCATGCCGGACGAGATCACCGAGATCGGAAGAAAAAATATTGATAATCTGAATAATCTCGGCTTTGATATCATCTCCATAAGACCCAATCCGATAGTTGCAAAGAAGCTTGCGAGAAAGAGCTTTTTTGAAAGAGGAAATATCATTGCCGCTTCCGAGTACTGTCTCTGGGCATCGGCATATATTATGGCTGAAAAGTTTGATATTCCGCTCATTATCCAGGGTGAAAATGCGGCTCTTACATTAGGAGCGGCAAAGCAGCAGGAGGCTACGGGTGATGCGTTTTCCGTAATACAGTTGGATACGCTGCGTGGCGGAAAGACCGATGAATTTATAGATCTGAACGAGAACATCACGGAGAAGGACCTCTTCCTTTATAAGATCCCGGATATTGCGGCCATGAAGGAGAAAGGAACTAAAGCTGTATTTTTACAGTATTACGCCAAGGAATGGTCACAGCCTCACAATGAGGATTTCGCCGTAGCACGAGGACTTTCGGGAAGAACAGATGACCTTCATGATCTTGGAAGATACAGAAGACATACAGCCCTTGATTGTGATCTGCAGATAGCCAATCAGATGATCAAGTATCTTAAGTTCGGATTTGGATTTGCAACCGATGAAGTTTGCTATGACATAAGAGAAGGTCGTTTTACCCGTGAAGACGGAAAATGGTATGTCAACGAATATGACGGCAAATGCGGTCAGAAATATATTGACATTGCCTGCAAATATCTTTCCATAACGGAAGAAGAATTCTGGAATGTTGTAGACAGCTATGTTAACAAAGATCTGTTCGAAAAGAAAGACGGTAAGTGGGTCAAGAAGTTTACTGTCGGCGAAGACTATGAGTCATAACGGAGTATATTTGTGAAGGGTATTATCGGTTCAATAAAAGAAAAATGGTATATCTGGCTGGTTGGGGCATTATTTATGCTCCAATTGTCAGTCATACTCATATTCAGGGACGGAGGTTACATACAGATACATGATAATCTCGACCTGTTCATGGCTCACTATGAGATGATAAAGAGAAATCATGCTTTCTTTTCTCACGGCGTGACCATGCCCATGCTGCATGGCATAAACAGAGACCTCCTGGGGTCAGAATTTCTGTTGTATAATTTCCTGTATATCATCCTGCCAAACTGGGTGGCGTACTATGCAGGATACATTATCAAGATAGCTGTAGGCTTCTTAGGCTTTATTCTTCTTGCAAAAGAGATCTACGGACAAAAATATAATGACATTCGTCCGATCACCATAGTTTTGGCAGCTGCATACGGCATGATACCGGTATTTCCGACCTATGGTATAGCTTTTACCTCGGTGCCGATCATTGTATGGCTGCTTGTCAGACTCTATAAGGAAGAAGCGTTCAAAAAACGTCTTATCTTATATCTGGGAGTTTTTTGTTATCCGCTCCTGTCCTATTTTTCGTATCATGGTTTTTTCATCCTTTGTTACATGGTATGTGCCTTTATCATACTTTGGATCAAAGACAGGAAGTTTCCCAAAACCATGTTCGCGTCACTTTGCATTTTATCCGCAGGATATATGCTGTGGGAATACAGACTCTTTAATGCAATGCTCTTTGATGATACCGTGACTATCAGAACAACCATGGATCATGGTCATGTTTCTGTATCACAGGCACTTAAAGCAGCATGCGAAGAGTTTTTCAGAACGTCATTTCACAGTCAGGATAATCATGTATATTTTACCTTTTGGATCGTCGTTGCGGGAATTATCATTACCAATGTGATATATATTAAGAAAAAACAGCCCGGCAGGATCTTAAAGGATCCGCTTAATCTGATCTTTTTATGGATGATCTTTAATTGCCTTATTTTCGGATTTTATCAGAATGAGGGCTTCAGAACCCTTGTTGAACGTCTGGTTCCCAAGCTTACAGGTTTTGAATTTGCCAGAACGGCATATTTTAATACGCTTCTTTGGCTGGTTGAACTACATATTCTCCTGGGAAGACTCTATGAGAGTAAAGGACAGAACAGAAAGATTCTTGCCAATATTACGGCAGCCGTAGCGGTGTGCGTTGTGATGTTTGTCCCGGCGGTTTACAACGATTTTTTCTATACATGCTATAATTATGCATACAGGATCCTCAAATCCGCACCGACGAGTACAGTGAACTACAGGGAGTTCTATTCAAAAGACCTGTTTGAATACATTGTCGATGACATGGATTACGATTCACAGTGGTCGGCAGCTTACGGTCTGCATCCTGCAATTCTTCAGTACAACGGCATTGCTACAGTGGACGGATATCTTGGTATGTATCCGCAGACATATAAGGAAAAATGGCAAAAGGTCATAGAACCTGCCATGGCCGGATCCCCTTCACTTAAGGCATATTTTGACGGATGGGGTGCAAGAGTCTCGCTTTACTCCGGTTCCGATGAAAATACTTATGCGCCTTTAAGGGTGATGGAACTAAACGACAACAGACTCGTTGTTGATCTGGACGAACTGAAGAGTCTTGATTGTAAATACATTTTTTCGCGAATAGAGTTTTCGAATGCGGATGAGATAGGAATAAAGCTTTTAAAGACCTATTCCGGTCATAACAGTCCCTATACCATCTATGTATATGATGTTGAACCGTAAATCTATGAAGAGAGTATATATATGCCACACGTTTTACCATGCTTATGTGGCTATCATGAAAGAACTGAATCTCGGTAAAGAACACTATAAAGAGGCAACACTCATTCTCAGCACCATGTCCAACGAATTTGGTACCATGAA
>CACZSE010000167.1 GCA_902783735.1 uncultured Lachnospiraceae bacterium | reverse complement strand
TGACATCGAAGATGCTAAGATGCTCGTAGCAAACGGTGTACAGTATGTTGCAGAAGGTGCTAACATGCCTACAACTATCGAGGCTACTCAGTACTTCCAGGCAAACAACGTTCCTTTCGTAGGCGGTAAGGCTGCCAATGCGGGCGGTGTTGCTACATCTGCTCTCGAGATGAGCCAGAACTCAGAGAGACTCTCATGGAGCTTCGAGGAAGTTGATGCTAAGCTTAAGGGTATCATGGTTGGTATCTACCACAACATCGACGACGCTGCAAAAGAGTATGGCATGGAAGGCAACTACGTTGCAGGTGCCAACATTGCAGGTTTCAAGAAGGTTGTTGAAGCAATGATAGCTCAGGGCGTTTGCTAATAATATTAAAAACATGGAAAGTTCCTGCCATTAAATGCAGGGCTTAAAGACAAATAAAAACTCGCATCCACGTTATTGTGGATGCGAGTTCTTTAATTTGGACTTTTCATCTTTATTTTATTTTTGTACATTTCTTCATCCGCGCGCTTCACGATATCCTGGATCGAAGAATCACATGTCTTGTTGTATATCGCTATACCGCATGCGACCGAAACAAAATCTTTCGGAAGCGGTAAAGTGTCGGTATAGGGACTCATTTGATCGTTCAGCTCTTTATAAAGCCGGTCACGTTTATCATAATCCTCACCTGATAAAACTGCCACAAATTCATCTCCTCCGATCCTGTATACAGGACTGTGTTTAAATACATTGCATATCAGGTGACATGCTCTTACAAGATAGTCGTCACCCGCATCGTGCCCATATGAATCGTTGACAAGTTTTAGACTGTTTACATCAAACAGGGCTATGGCAAAATCTGTACCCGAATCCGAATTTATCTCTGATTGCAGATATTTTTCTTTATCCTCATATGCAATACGATTGTTTACATTTGTAAGAGGATCGCGCCTCATGACTTCAAGCAGTCTCTTGTTTATCAGGTCCAAACTCAGTGCATGACGGAATTTATCAAAAACAAGTCCCATTCGGCTCTGATAAATCTGAAGGAAATGATTCTCTATCTTTTCCATACAATCTCTGAAAATGATATAGCCGTAGGATTCTTCAGCCTCGTGAAGGGGCAAAAACACATACAAATGATTTTCCGATACGCTTGAATAGTTAGGTACAAGATCCCTTGAAAGGAATTGCTCATCGGAATAGTTAACACCGTCTTCGGAAGAATAAAGAACTTCCATGCATTTACTGTAGCCTGTTTTTCGAAGCTTGATATTCGTATCGTATATTGACAGACCGAAATTTGGTTCCAGTAATACATGAAATGATTCACCCTCATAGTCATGGTTGCCTGTCAAAAGTCTGTTGAGACTGATCTTGAATTCACGGTAGGTAAGGCATGACAGAACGGTAGAATCGATAATGTTTAATTTTCTGTTAAAATATGTAGTCATGCTGCGCTTTGAAAAAGCTTCACGACCTACACGTCTTCTGACTGCGTCACTGTTTCTGTATTCATAACAGTTGCAGCTTTCTCCGGGAATAAATTCACAGGGGATGATCACCGATCCGCATGTTTGCGTGCCTGAGACCATATCGATCCATAAGTTTCCGCAGGCTTCGCCCATTTTGGAAAAACATTGATCGACAGAGGCGATGGAAGGGTCAAATATCTGACTGTCATCTATATAATCATAGCCTGTAATGAGAACATCCTCGGGAACTTTATACCCGCGATTGTCTAACGAAATGCATGTCTCCATGGCAAGTCCGTCATTTGCACATATGAATACATCCGGAAGGGCACGCCCGGAATCACAGAATTCGTTTATATAACGTGTAACGGATGAATTTTCCCATTTGGTATAGAATACTTCTTTAAGATCATCGGATCTGTTATGTTCTTTCAGGTAGTCTTTTACAGCATTTAAACGCAGCTCCGAATCCATAGAATCGTGTGTACCGGCAAAAAATATGATGCTTTTAACACCGTGCTTATCTGAAAGATGCTCGCACATAGCCTTGGTAGCAGAGTAATTGTCGGAACCGATGTAGCTTATACCATCACGTTTTGCACCCTGCATAATGACAGGGATAGATGCTTTGTTTGCACGATCTATCAGCTTATCTATTTCTTCTTTAAAATCAAGGCCGCTTCCGAAAATGACGATTCCGTCAAAATCGTTAAGATCGGGAAGTGAAAAAATATTAAGTTCGCCTTTTTTTATGGGAGCTGTATCGATATATGTGGGGTAGCACAAAAACAGGAAGATATCGACGTTTTCTTTTAAAAGAGAACATTCAAGCCCGGTAAGAAACTGTGAGAGGATCTCACCACACCATCCTGTGGAAAAAACTGCAATTTTTTTCTTTTTATTCATAGTAATCCCAACCTCATTAAAACCCCTTCGCTTATATGATAAAGCATATGAAAGAAAGATACAATTCCTCAATGAAAAATCGGGTGACTTTACAACTTAAATGTGATATATTTAATTTATAAAAGTGTCTTCAAATGACCACAGGATGTCGGTCATATAATCTTTTAGGGAGAATGCCTATGTCACCATTCGGAATCGGTTCATACGGATATGGATTGAATAATGGTTCCGGCAACGCTTACAGTGGTGCCGTTGCTTTTGGTGCGGGCGTTTCTGCCGGACAGGATGTTGGCAAAGCCATTGTCAATCCGGGCGAGGATACTGCTGTACATCCGGGGAAAAGAGTTTCTCCCGCCGAGTGCCAGACCTGTAAAGAGAGAAAATACAAGGATGGCTCCGATGAGGGCGATGTTTCTTTCCAGACTGCACAGCATATTGATCCGTCTGCTGCCGGTGCCAGAGTTCGTGCGCACGAAGGCGAGCATGTCTCCAATGCATATCAAAAAGCTGCAAAGGACGGCGGCAAGGTACTGCAGGCCTCTGTCGCGATACATACAGCTGTATGCCCCGAATGCGGCAGGGTATATGTGTCCGGAGGAACTACTACTACCAGGATACAATATAAAAATGAAGAAAATCCCTATATTAAAAACATGAAAAATAAAGACAGGGGATTGCTAAGTGGTATGAATTTTGACGCGGCCGGATGAGGCCGCGTTTGTTGTCTCTTCCAAATGATCCGGCGGAAACATTTCTTTTATATTCTTATATATCTCCGATTGAGCTTTTTCCATCCTTTTTATGAGTGCGGGATTGTACCTGACGAATGTCTCAAACACAGGTATAGCCAAAGCTTTAAGTTCACAGTCAAACTTATGCAGACCAAGCATAATACCGTTAAGTTTGCTTGCGGATGCTTTTTTGGTGAGGCTTCCAAGCCATGGATGTGAATCGTTCAGGTGTGAAGTGGCGATGATCTGTATCCTGAAAGGTGCACAGGTGATGATCTCGTAAAAACCGGGTGCATATTTTTTAACTGCTGAGTCGATAAGCCTGACTGAACTTAAAATGCCATATGGCTTATCGTCGCATACTATTGAAAGAGAATAATGAGAATAATCCAGTCCGTAACTTGATCTGTGTTCATCGATGAAGGATTGAGCCGATGTCATGATCTTATAAAATCTGCCGATATTTAAGGACTCATCTGTAGAAAGGTATTTGTAAAGATTTACTGTGGTGAAGGCGGGCCCCATATGATCTGTCTGCTTTTTGGAGGATTCTTTTTTGCTGATCATGAGATCAAAGATGATATCATCTTGTTTAGTTGATAGTCCGCTTTGAAAATCGAACCTGTCAGCTTCGCCCGAAAGTTCAAGCTTCATTGCGGATACAAAGCCTGTGTGAAAGTTGTTTTGTTCCATGGTACTTCTCCTTGATATGTTGTGTGTGCTCGGTACTAAAAGAATAACATACTTGAAAATAGAATAAAATGCGCAGTTTGAACAAAATTACCGTGTACGCACACGCTGAAAATATAAGAACTGCCGAATGAATAGTTTTAACAGATATGTATATAAAAATGCAAAGGATTTCTACATATATGATATGGACTAATCATTTTTCACGTGTTAGAATTTTAAGCAATATATAAAATGAGGTATTCTGATGAAATGTTCGGCGCAGGCCGGAAGTAAACCGGAATAATATACAGTATTGGTATGATAACCATAGTGTTATATATAGAAAGGTAGGAGGAAAAGATGAGACATTTTAGTAATGTACGTCGGGTGCTTGTAGCGGTTCTTTCCGCATCGATGCTCATGAGCGAATGCCTGGGTGTATCGGCAGCTGCGATCGGTGAACAATCTTATATAGAAGAAACACCGATACAGGAAGAAACAGAGATCGTTTCTGAAGCAGAAGAAACCGAAGAAGCACAAAATGAAGAGACATCTGAGGAATTGACAGAAGAAGAGGAAGTCACGGATCAGGAAGAGATCACGGATGACGAAACAGTTGATGAAGAAGTATCGGAAGAAACAACTGACGATGAGGCTTCAGTCAGCGACAATTCGGTAAGTGACAATTCCGTAAGTGACAATGAAGTCAAGGAAGACGAAGAGCTCATAGGAGGATTGTTCCCCGGACTTGCCATGGGATACGATCTTGAATCTTATCAGTTAGAGTATAAAGATTCATTACTTGAGCATGAAGATGAATATATCAGAGAAGTTCCCGGTGTTCA
>CACZSE010000166.1 GCA_902783735.1 uncultured Lachnospiraceae bacterium | reverse complement strand
GCATCCCCAAGGCTATGCGCCTGATCCGTACTCATGATAACAACTCTTTTTCCATTTTGCGCTATCCTGCAGGCTGTCGCCGCCGCCATGCTGGTCTTTCCCACTCCGCCTTTTCCTGTATATATGATCACTCTCATTTTAGTCCCCTTATTATTCTATCGTAACCTTTTTGACTCTTTCGCATGTCTCTTCTTTGATCACATCACTCTTGCAATTACTCTTAATACACTCCTGTGCTGCTTTTGTTACAGCATCCATAAGCATTGATCTGATCTCATTTTCTATAACATCAACATGTTCTTCCATTCCCTCGGGCAAAAGTGCAAGTATTGCTTTTTTGTGATATCCCGCTGCGGTTTTCAGCCTGCTCATCATTTTTGTATTTAACATTCTCCTTCTCCTTTCCCAAATCTGATATTCAAAATACCATCTTCATATTTTGCTCCGGTCACCACATACTCTCTTAAGATATTCGGCAACGGAATGTTTCGCTTGAAGTTTCCGGTCTTTATAACTATATCTGTAGCCGCCTGATACAGATTTATGTCTTTTTTATCTGCTCCGGGAATATTTACTCTTAAAAGATAGCCATCCTGACTCTGCTCAAAGTGTTCCCTGTCATTTATGATCCTTGTGTCAAAGATATCATCTGTCAGTACATCTCTTACTATCCTTAATATGTTATCTTCGCCTTTGAGTTCTTCTTCGTACCATGGTATTCTGTAAATCGGCAGAGCCGCGAATGTATCATTTATCTCTTCTATATACTTTTTTTGAACATTGAGCCATTCGTCAAAAAAGTCGTTCCCTATATCCTGTGGCAATATTCTGTTGATATATAAGCCGTCAACATTGAAATCATACAGATTCATATACATATAATTTCGTTTTGTCTCTTCGACAACCATCTTCTCCGGAGTCGTAACGATCCTTATACCGGTTATCTCTCTGTTCTTCAAAAGTTCTTCCAGTTCCAAAAGCTTCATAAACATCTTTTCTATATCATTCATGGCCTGTTTATTCGGCATCTCTATCTTGAATAACTGTTTTGATACGGGAGACAGTACTCTGACTCCGACTTTTCCTATCGGAAAGAGTTTTTCCATGTACCATGAGAGCAGCTCCGGAAATTTCAGCAAAGAGAGAGTTTCACCCGTTGGAGCACAATCTACTATGATCCTGTCATATTCACCGCTTTTATGAAGCTCAGATATTCTCAAAAGAGAAAACAGTTCTTCCATTCCCGGGAGCATCCCGATATCCTCAAGTCCGACCATGTCCTTTTGAGATAACAGGTCCGAAATGTATTTCATAATATCCTCAAAATCATTCTCCATGACATATTGAGGATCTATTTCATACAGATCGAGGTTTTTACGAATGTTTTTTATATCTCTTCCAAGCCTTACTTCAAATATATCTCCCAGATTATGTGCCATATCTGTGCTTACCAGCAAAGTATTCTTACCCTGTGATGCACTTTTCAACGCATGAGCCGCAGCCACACTGCTCTTTCCCACACCACCTTTGCCTGTAAAGATTAAGATCCTGTTATTCACTGTTTTACCTCCTCAACATAGTTCCGCTTTCGAATATTTCAGCCTTCGAAGTATTTACCTGTTTTATAGGCAGCCTTTTGCTGCCCATAAATTTCACTCTATAATGATCTTTCGTACCTTTTTTTCGTTTTTTTCCTTTTTCTTTTCGTTTTTCAGTACATTCTTAACCTTTGACATCATACTCTCTAAGAGTTTCATCTCTTCAGGTGAAAACTCACTTAAGATATCTGCCATATAACCCATAAGCTGACCAATAAGTCTGTTAAACTGCGCAAGGCCTTTGGAACTGAATCTTATGAGTACTATCCTTTTATCCTGTTCACTGCGCATTCTTTCGACGAGCCCGCTCTTTTCCATCCTCGAAACAATTCCGGTCGCCGTATTTAAAGGGACATGAATATATTCAGCGATCTCAGACATATTGACCTCTTTTTTCCTGTATAAGAGCCAGAAGATCAGAACTTCATTTTTGGAACAGTTAAGAAATATATTGCCCCACAGATCAGATGACAACAGTTCCTTTACTTCTTCAATGTAGTCCGTGAATTGTCTGAAATTCTCTTCCGGTGAATTGTTTTCCTTTAAGATCATTTTGTTTCCTTTAGCGACCGTCGAAATTACTTCTTCTTACGAATTAATTTAATTCTACTCTCGAAGTATTTTTCTGTCAACACTTTTTTCTGTTGATTAACATCTTTTTATTCTCTGTTTTTTAAAACCTGCGCAGGACTGATCTTTCCAAGCTTTCCGGTAAGGATCATACTGATAATATCGTAGCAGATTATTATTCCTGCAAAGAGCATCACATAATGATACCAGCG
>CACZSE010000165.1 GCA_902783735.1 uncultured Lachnospiraceae bacterium | reverse complement strand
ATCTTAACCGTAGAATCCTCGTTGTATATATGATCTATATTAACCTTGCTGACTCCCGTTCTTCCGGATATGTAAAGATTACCTTTTGCATCGATGGCGCTGTGCGAATTTGAAGTAGGAGTGCTGGTCAGTCCGTTTGCCGTTGTATATAGTTTATATTCCGTTACCTTATCCTCTATGAGATCATCCTTGTTCATGGAATAGATCCCATATGACGAAAGTATCCACAACTCATCATTATGGTCGGAATATACATCATAGTTATTGTTGTACGGGAATGAGGTTACCTCGGTAATAACTCCGTCTTTCATGTATTCGATCGAGTTGGAGGTTACGATCCAATAAACGCCTTTATCGGCATCCGGTTTCATACGCATTATCACATCACTGGTAAGTCCGTTGTCACGTCCGATATTTGTGATACCTGAGCCGTCTATCACATAAATGCCGTCACCGTCACTTCCGGCATAAAGCTTGCCGTCAAACCCTCTCATAACGGTAAGAATAACGGAATTTTTCATACCGTCCTCTTTTCCGTATGCTTTTACCACTCTGCCGTTTTTTATGATGGCGACACCGTCATTCGTTCCTACATAGATACTGCCGTCATCACCTTCCGATGTGCATCTGACCTCATTATTGGGCATACCGTTGTCCGTAGTGTAAGTAACGATCTCACCCGATTTTGTATAACATACCAATCCAAGGCCATGCGTAAATGTTGATACCCAGATATTTCCCTGTGAATCTTCCATGATACAACGTATACGTGCGCCATCCACATATTGGGTAAGATCGTTTACTATCTCTCTTTTATCTGCCCCCAAAAACCTGACGCCGCTGTCTGTCCCAATATACAGAGAACCGTTGTGCAGACAGGTAGTATTTACTACCTCAGGTTCCAGGCCCGCTTCACGCGTAATGTCACTGAAATTGTTCGTAACTATCTTCATCACTCCCTGTGTTGATGAAGCCACCCAAAGGTTACCCTGATAATCGGAAGTGATCATTTCTATGGCACTGTCCATGGGAATATATCTCACGTTGTGGAAATTCTTTTCTTCATCAAGATATCCGATAACGGATGAAGATGATACCCATACTCTGTTACAATCATAATTAAGCCATCTGACGTCATCTACGGGAAATACATTGATAGCTTTTAATCTGTCTATTCTGACACCATAGGTTCCGTAATATACTCCGGTCTTATTTGTCCCCAAGTACAGTTTCCCCGGTTCCAAAGGATCCGCCAGGATGGTTGTTATCTTCTCGAGTCCCAGTTCCTCACTGCTGAAGAAACTTACCAGCTGTCCATTATGGATCCTGAATATATTACCGCTTCTTGTCAGTCCGTAAACATTTCCGTTTATATCAGATTCAAGTTTTAATATGGATTCCTTGTTGATCCTCTCATCATCAATGAAATGCAGATTTAAAGAACTGTCTTCATAGCATACTCCGGATGTGGTCCCGATAAATATGTTGCCGTCACGATCTTCGGTAAATATGCGGATCGATGAAGCGGGAAGACCTTCTTTGTACGTGATATGTGTACTGCTTCCATGATCCATCAAAACCACACCGTTGTCATTGGTCCCTACCCAGATACGACCCTTACTGTCTTCAAAAAGAGTTCTTGCGCTTGTAAGGCCTTCCGAGGTGTCAAGCCTTTCAAACGTTGTTCCGTCATAGCGTATAACACCCGCATATCCGCCTATCCATACATAACCGTCTTTAGAACCAAGAATATAATTTGCATCCGAGGTCGGCAGGCCGTTTGTAGCATCATAAAGATGCGCAGTATAACCTGCGCCGCTTATCTGACCCGAAACGGAATACCCTCCGCCGATCTCATTATCTGACGGTGTTATGATCGTTGAATCCGTGTCGGTATCTGCGGCATAAGAATAATACATACCGCCTGAAATGACGAAATGTATGAACATAAAAGTCATCAATGCCATTATGATCTTTTTAGGTGTTGAATTTATGGCCATGACTTCCTCCGTTTGCTTACTCCTGATTATATTTCTTTAAGATGACCTTAACATCTGTCAAAGAATCCATGAACACTTCCACGCATTTGGGATCAAATTGCGTGCCTGAACCTTCGTTGATTATCTCAAGTGCTTTATCGATCGAAAATGCAGGTTTATATATTCGACGCGAAGTCAATGCATCAAATACATCCGCAACTGCCATGATACGTGCGGACAACGGAATAACTTCACCGTGAAGTCCTTCCGGATATCCCTTGCCGTCCCACCTCTCATGATGATATCCGGCCATGTTTCTGGCTTCTTTCAGATAACTTTCACCATGGATGGTATTAATCGCTTTCTCAAGTATATTCTTTCCGGCCTGAGCATGCGTCTTCATGATCTTATACTCTTCATCCGTAAGCTTACCCGGCTTATTTAACACCTCATCCGGAATGGTGATCTTTCCGACATCATGAAGCGGGGCAGATCTTACCACATCAGAAATAAACTTTGGAGTTACTTTCTCCGCATAATAGCCTTTCTTTCTCAGACCTTCGGCTATAACTCTCACATAGGCTGCTGTTTTCTGGATATGAGCACCGGTATCGGAGTCTCTGTTTTCCACCATATCCGCCATTGTGATGATCAGCCCGTCCTGCATCTTGGCTGTCTCGTCAGCGTAATATCTTATTGCACGCATCTGCTCCGCCTGGTTCAGTGCCAGGTCACAGATCGCATTGTAAAGCTTCTCTATCTCATCATTGGTATGTATGTCAAGAGATCTGATCTTTTTTACATTTTCATCAAGCTTTTTCTGATCGTCTCCCGCTTTTGAAAAGCCATCAACACAAAGCGCCATGCTTCCTATGGGATAGACTGTGAAAATACCGGTCATCCATAATCCGTATGATAATATGAGAATGAAGAATCCCAAAAGTATCAGCAATACTCTTACAACAAAGGTACGCATTTCCTCAGCCAGATATTTCATGGAAACATCGGCACCCACATAGCAAACAGTATCCCCTTTTATGTTTCGAACGGGATAATATACCGTGAGTAACCACCCTAAAATACCGTCTGACTCAATCGGTTCTATCTCCTCTCCCGCAAACAACTGAGGAAGATAAGGCACAAACTCCTCATCGAATGGTACAACTTCACCCGGCTCATAGCCCGGTTCTTCTTCGGTATCAACATCAAAGACCATGTGACATCCGTCCTGTTCTATTGTCAGAACATACAGAAACTCCACTCCGTCGGCATTATCTCGTATGTGAGTTAACAGTCTTTGTTTTTCCACGTAACCTTTAGCATCCCTCCCGAGACGAAGATAGTCATCTATCTCACTGGTATCGAGCTGGGATGCAACAAATCTTACAGCTTCATTGGCTGTTTTTGTCTTTACGGTCTTTTCATGATCAAAAAACAGTTTGAGGGATATACCTCCCATAATGATAACCGCAGCAAATACTACCGTGATAAGCGTGACGACCATTCTCATCCATACCGAGCTTTGTATGTCCCGGTTCCACGCTCTCATGGATCTGAGTTCATCATTTGTTAAAGGCCTTTGTCTCCAATCGGCTTCATTTAGTTTTCTGGTTATATCTTTGGGGATTATTTTATAAAGCAATGCGGCTAAAGCCACAGATATGCCTTTGTCTACAATATTCAATAAGACATTGACTATAAGAAAAGATAAAAAAACCGAAATATGAGTGGTTGACGCCACTGAACGGGCGATCTCATCCACTGACATGCTTTGAGCATGCCCAAATATCTCCCATTGAACACAGGCTGAAACAACTCCGCAGCCCAAGGAGATCGTCAGAACATATATGACCAGTGTTTGGATCCTTTCAAAAGCCCCTTTTTCCTTGAAGTATACCGTCGCTATCGCGATAAGTGCGTTTACAAATGCATAATAAAGGGCATACTCATTGAAAAGAACACAGATGGTATTTGACAAAACGGCAGTCACGATACCCGGGAAAAAACCCGCAAACACCGAAACACATACGGTCCCGATAGTATCAAAAAACAAAGGAAGCTTAAAGCGATCGGACATAAAAGCCAGAAGCACGTTTAAAACGATCCCCGCAGTTATCAGAACCATATGATGCCCATTATTACGTAAATCTCTGCGAACCCTTCCGGTTTTTTCTTCCTTCACTCTTCCACCTTCATATTATGTTCAAACAGGATGAATAATCTTAAGCTTACCTTAATATTTTATCACAAATATCTGCTTTACACTATTATCTTGAATTTTTTCTTCAGAACAGAGATATCGACGTGACGCTGCTCTCCGCCATACTCTCCGTCAAGCGTCCATGCGGTAGTAGTGTCATGCTCCACTGTTATATGCGCACCTTTTTTTATGATTATCAGGTCACTGTCTTCCGGCCTGCCTGCAGCCAATGCAACAACGATCTTGTTAAGCTCTAAAATGCTTTTCGGAGCCCTGACAAACATTACTTCATACATGCCGTCATCCAAAGCCATGTCTGCGCTCGCCCTGTTTTTCATACCGCCTACCGACAGAGAATTTGTAACCAGTCCGAGCAAAAAATCTCCTTCAAAGCTTTCATCGTCTATCGTCAGTTTAAGCTTATAGGTTGTAAGTTCCGATACAACCTTGATGCTCTCAAGGATATAGGCGGAATATCCCATGACATTCTTGATCTCCTGAGGTGTGGTATATACAACCTTGGTAAATATTCCGAAAGCTGCCACATACAGGAAATTATTGTCATTGAACCTTCCCATATCCACAGCCTGCTCTCTTCCGGTTATGGAAGTCTCCATAGCTTCATTCAGATTTCCGGGAAGTCCCAATGTGGCAGCATAATCGTTAGTGGAACCTGCGGGTATATACGCCACGGGAAAATCCAGATCAAGTTCATCCGCATAGCTTATAAAATTATTTAAGGTACCGTCGCCGCCACTTACAACGACCCTGTCATAACCCTCAAAATCTTCATGCTTAAGTTCTTTCATCTTAAGCACGGGGCACATGGTTATCATACAGTCATTGGAATTGTAATATTCCACGATATCAAACATCTTTTTTCGTACTATACCCGTTCCCGAAACGGGATTATAAATAAACAATACCTTCTTCATCAGTCTTTTCCCTTGTGTTCAGTATATTCTTCAACCTTACGTTTTATATCTTCCAAAGATTCACCGAATCTGTCCGAAACCAGTATATTGTTACGTATCATATTTCTGTAAAGAGCGCCGCGTCTTTTTGCACTTTCGGCAAACCTGCGTCTCATGAGTTCGGTATTTAATCTGTACTCTTCTATCTGATCAAGCAATTCCTGCTTTCTGTTTTGGATCAAACGCACGGATTCTTCTTTTTTATGTTCAAGTCCCTTATCGACTTCAGACAACCGTAGTGATGCATATTCCATACGTTTTTGAAGCTCATCAAGACGTTCCTCAAGATGGAGTCTTGCCTGTTCTTTGCTTTCCTCTATCTTATCATTCAAAGCATCCTTAGCCTGTTGTCTGGTATCATCCGCAAAAGCGATCGCGACATCCATTCGTTTCTGCATACGCTCGATCTCTTCCTTAAACGCTTCCATTGCGATGATAACATCACGAAGATCAAGTGCGGTCTTAAATGACAGACTGAAGTCAGCCGTAAAATATATGACCAATACAATAACTATGGTATGTGCCGTCTGCTGCGGTATCATCATTATCTGACGTTCTATCGGCGGCTTACCAAGGTAATTCATCAAAAGTGTAAATACGCCCCAAAGAAGACTTGCCGCCAGGCATATGTGACCCTTTATGTTTAAAAATCTGTCCGAATAATCCCAATAACGTACCTTAAACAGTCGAAGCATCATGTCACCTGTTATGAATTCCATGACAGATGCACATATCATCCCGGCAAAGTACATTAAGACCGGTCTGTCCATAAGCGGTGCTCCGACCGCCATCATGAGTACACATCCGCATCCGTAGATCGGTATGAAAGGACCTCTCATAAAACCTCTGTTTGTAAGCTTCTTTGTCCTTATGCTTACAAAACCGCTCTCCCATATCCATCCAATGAAGCAGTAAATGAAAAAGAACAACAACCATTGATCGGGTGTATAGTTCATATCACTCTCACGACCTCACTCTCATATATACACTAAAGAGGCGAATATACGCCTCTTTAAATCATAAACTCAGTCTTTACCATAACTACATCGGCTGATTAAAATCTATTACCGGGTTTGCCGGCTCCTTGGTAACTGCCACGCTCTGAGCATACAATACCGGACCTTCGCCCTCATAGTCTTCAAAATACTCGATCTTAACTGTAGCCGTTACCTTAACCCAGCTTTTTTCCGCCAGATTCTCACACCCTTCAAAGTGTGTTGCAAATCCCAAAAATGCCATATCGTCGGCACAACAGGTCATTGCCATACGCCCCGGCACAAAGAATCCCTTCGGGAATTTCATCGGCTTAAGTACCTGTCCCACATAGGATATCTTCTTTCCTTCGTATCTTTGCGGATTATCCATCATATCGATATACCAGATGCCGTAAGCCAGATTATCGAGTTCAATGACGTCTGCATTAAGATCAAAAGGAAGATCCTCATCCAGCGTCATATTGATCTCACCCGCCTTGCCCTCGAATATGATATCCGCCTGCGGATTTACCGCTTTAACATTTCTTTTAAAGTTGGCCAGATCCTCTATACCGTCGCAGCGATTGAATATGATCATCTCACTGCTTCTGACCATATCGGCAACCATTGAACGCATATTTGTATAATACATGACAAATGTGCTCGCATCTATAAGTGTGATCTGCTGTTCAATGACCCAATTATCCGGCAAAACGATATTTTTATGCTGCCACATACCGTTATACTCTATTATGACCCTTGAGACCTTATCTTTATTGACAAGATAATTCAGGGCATCAACGGTAAAATCTTCTTCATCTTCTATGACTTCGAGAATGGTATTGGTTTTTTTCAGCACCTTCGGATCGTATTCCTGTTCACCTTCTTCACAAAGTAAGAGCAGTGTTCTCTCGCCGGTCCTGAAGTAGTCCTGCGCGATCGTAAAAGAAATAAAATCCGTCTTACCACTGTCCAAAAAACCGTTGATCATATATACGGGGATCTTTGTATTACTCTTTCCAAACATATCATTTATCTCCCGTCAAACCTATACTCCGAACAGTTTTGCTACCTTATCTTCCTTAAGTTCGGCACCGATAACGCAAAGTCTTCCGGTAACATCGGCTTTGCCGCTACGTATATTCTTCTCTTCAGGAACATAATCAAAGTATATCCAGTCACCGTCGGCACCTGCCACCATACCCTTTGCACGAAGGATCATACCATAGGTCTGTGAATCCTCCAGTGCATCCAGTGCAGCTTCAATATCTTCTTTCTTAAACTTCTTAGGAGTTTCTACGCCCCAGCTTGTAAATACCTCATCCGCATCATGATCATGATGATGGTGGTGATGCTCATGCTCCTCATGGTCATGATCGTGATGGTGCTCATGCTCCTCATGGTCGTGATCGTGATGGTGCTCATGTTCCTCATGGTCGTGATCGTGATGATGATCATGACAACCACAGGTGCAATCTTCACCATGATCATGGTGATGTTCATGATGCTCTCTTTCAACCTGCTCCATGAGCTCCTTCTCAAGATCCGTAGCACCCTCAAAGGTCTTTAAGATATCTTTTCCGTCAAGTTCGTCCCAAGGTGTGGTAATGACAGTAGCCTTGGCATTGTGCTCTTTTATGAGCTCAAGTGCGGTATTAAGCTTATCCTCGTTAATATCCTGAGTACGGCTGAGTACTATAGTTCCCGCATGCTCGATCTGATTATTGAAAAATTCACCGAAGTTCTTTATATACATCTTCGCTTTGGAAGCATCAACTACGGCAACCGCACTGTTAAGTACCACATCCGAACCAAGTTTGGCATCCGAGATAGCCTTCATGACATCACTCAGTTTTCCAACACCCGACGGCTCAATGATGATCCTTTCGGGATGATACTGATCTATAACATCTTTAAGAGCGGTACCGAAATCACCTACAAGCGAACAGCAGATACAGCCGGAGTTCATCTCTTTGATCTCAATCCCTGCTTCTTTAAGGAAGCCTCCGTCTACTCCTATCTCGCCGAATTCGTTCTCTATAAGAACAGTATTGCTTCCGTTAAGTGCCTCTGAAAGCAATTTCTTTATAAGAGTTGTCTTTCCGGCACCTAAAAAACCTGACACTACATCAATCTTTGTCATTTTATAACGCCTTCTTTCTAAAACTAAACTAAAACTGTAAATATATAAAAACAAGCAGGCCTGTAAGCCGGGTTATGTCGTGGATGATCATCTATCTAGGACGGCCGTTACCGACCGCCTCAAGCGACCTACCTGAAAGCTCGCCGGGCCGGGTCATAGCTCTCTGCTTGGTCTTGCTTCGGATGGAGTTTACATGTGCCCTGTCTGTTACCACACAGGCGGTAGTCTCTTACACTGCCATTTCACCCTT
>CACZSE010000164.1 GCA_902783735.1 uncultured Lachnospiraceae bacterium | reverse complement strand
TTTTTACAGGAGCATATAGGCGTCAGGTATCTGCAAAGGGGCAGAACTACCGGCGCTTATTTTGGGTTATGGAGGAAATATGAACACAAAAAAAGATATCATCAGGATAATAGAAGAAGAGGACGTAGAATTTATCAGACTGCAGTTTACCGATATGTGGGGTAACCTTAAAAATATCGCGGTGACTCCGGGTCAGATCAAAAAGGTCATGGACAATATGTATTCCGTTGAGAGTTCGGCATTGTTCGATGATGCATATGATTACAATGAGGAGATCTTTTTACATCCCGATCTTGATACATTTGTTATACTTCCGTGGAGACCGCAGCAGGCAAAGGTCGGAAAGCTGACCTGTGATGTCTGTCTTTCGGACGGTACTCTGTGTGACATGAGTCCCAGGACCATCCTTAAAAGAGCGATCGAAAAGGCTTATCAAAAGGGATATGAGTTCAAAGTAAATCCCGAATGCGAATTTTTCCTTTTCCATACCGACGAGAACGGAAACCCCACCACAATGACACATGAGAAGGCCGGATATCTTGATGTGGGTCCCGTAGATTTCGGAGAGAATGCAAGAAGAGAGATGGTACTCACTCTTGAAGAGATGGGATTTGAGATAGAGTCTTCACATCATGAAAAGGCTCCCGCTCAGCATGAGATCGATCTTGCTCAGGCAGGCTGCCTTGAGACTGCCGATGCTGTTATGACATTCAGATTCGCCGTAAGGTCTATCGCAAAAAGATTCGGACTTTATGCAACATTCATGCCCAAGCCCAGAACCGATGTGGCAGGTTCGGGTATGCATCTTAATTTTTCGTTATATAAGGACGGCGTAAACCTGTTCGATGAAAACGACAACTGCGAGTCTGAATATACAAAATACTTTATAGGGGGTATCATGAGCCATGCTCAGGCAATGTGTGCCATTACCAATCCTATAGTAAATTCATATAAGAGGATCCTTGCGGGCTTCAACGCTCCGGGTGAGATAAACTGGTCAAGAAAGGGAGAAAAATCTCTTATCAAATATCACAGGAACAGTACAGAAACAAAGGTCGAGTTAAGATTTCCCGACACTTCGGCCAATCCGTACCTCGCGATCGCTCTTTGCATAGCTGCGGGACTTGACGGTATCGAAAATAAGATCCTTCCCGACAATGAGAACGATCTTCTGCCCAAGAAGCTTCCCAGAAATCTGCTCGAAGCCATAAATATCATGAACGATGATAATGTGATAACAGAAACTTTGGGCAAAGAATTTGTGGACATATACAGCTGCTTAAAGAAAAAAGAGTGCAATGATTATATGCTTCAGGTTTCAGAGTGGGAGATAAACAATTATCTGGACAGACTCTAGGAGGATAAAATATGGGCAGCATATTGATAGTGATGCCCAAAAGTGAAGATGCGTATCATATATCGGATATGCTTACAGCCAGAGGCCAGACATTGGATACGGAGGTTTGTCAGACCGCATCGGATGTTCTGAGGGTTTCCCATGACAGAGACTACGGAGTTGTGATATGTACAAGACAGCTTAAGGACATGAGTTACCTCGAACTGGCGGAATATCTTCCGGAGTATTTCGGCATGATAGTGCTGACCAAGGATCCGGGAATGGATATATATGCAGACAATATCATAAAGCTCATGATGCCGTTTAAGCCGAGTGAACTCATATCGACCATAGATATGATAACTTCGGTCTTCATAAGAAGGATCAGAAAAAAAGGAACCATCCCGGTAAAGAGGAGCGGCACACAAAAACAGATCGTAGAAGATGCCAAAAGACTGTTGATGGAGAGAAATGCCATGAGCGAGCCGGAAGCTTTCAGATATATTCAAAAGACCAGCATGGATACCGGAAGGACCATGGTCGAATCGGCTCAGATGATATTGATGTTGGGGTGATATGTATTTCTTTTTTGGGAAATTAAAAAAATACTATTTCTTTTTTCTATAAAATATGTAAAATGTTAAATGGTGCTTTTTTGTAACTGTACCGTTTATAGGAGGAATTAAGATGATAAAAGCTGTAGTAGGCGCTAACTGGGGAGACGAAGGTAAGGGCAAGATCACCGATATGCTTGCTGAAAATGCTGACATAGTAGTCAGATTTCAGGGCGGAGCCAATGCGGGACATACCATTGTCAATAAATACGGTAAATTTGCATTACATACGTTGCCCTCAGGTGTTTTTTACGATCATATAACCAGTATCATAGGAAATGGTGTTGCACTCAACATACCGCTGTTGCTCGAAGAGGTAAGATCTCTTACCGACAGAAACGTTCCCATGCCAAAGATACTGGTATCAGACAGAGCTCAGATCGTTATGCCGTATCATATATTGTTTGATCAGTATGAAGAGGAAAGACTGGGAGGAAAATCCTTCGGTTCGACAAAATCCGGCATAGCACCGTTCTATTCAGACAAATATGCAAAGATCGGATTCCAGGTCAGCGAGCTTTTTGATGAGGATACATTAAAGGAAAAAGTAGAGAGAGTTGTGGGACTTAAGAATATCATGCTCGAGCATCTCTATCATAAGCCCCTTATAGATCCCGATGAATTACTGAACACACTTCACGGATACAGAGATGAGATAGCTCCGTTTGTTGCGGATGTTTCAAGCTTCCTTTATAAGGCAAACAAAGAAGGAAAGACCATTCTTTTAGAGGGTCAGCTGGGAACACTTAAAGATCCCGATCACGGAATCTATCCCATGGTAACATCATCATCGACTCTTGCCGCTTACGGTGCGATCGGTGCAGGTGTGGCTCCTTACGATATCAAGCAGGTCATAACCGTATGTAAGGCATATTCATCGGCAGTCGGTGCGGGTGCATTTGTTTCCGAGATATTCGGCGATGAGGCAGACGAACTCAGAAGAAGAGGCGGTGACGGCGGAGAATACGGAGCAACGACGGGACGTCCCAGAAGAATGGGATGGTTTGACTGTGTCGCTTCAAAATACGGCTGCAGACTTCAGGGTACTACAGATGTGGCATTTACCGTTCTCGATGTACTCGGATATCTTGATGAGATCCCAGTATGTGTAGGTTATGAGATAGACGGAGAGATCACAACAGACTTCCCCGTAACATATAAGCTTGAAAAGGCTAAGCCCGTGATAGAAAAGCTTCCCGGCTGGAAATGCGATATCAGAGGCATAAAGAAATATGAGGACCTTCCCGAAAAATGCAGAAACTATATTGAATTTATAGAAGAACGCATAGGATTCCCCATCACCATGGTGAGCAACGGTCCAAGCAGAGATGACATCATATACAGAGAATCGGCCATAAAAGCGTGATGAGATTAAAAGGTTATAAGTTTTTCTTATAGCCTTTTATTGATTTTAGGTATTTTACTTGCCGTAAAAAACATAGTATCTTTGAATTACAGGTTGACAAAAGAAAAAACCATACAGAACGATTGTTAAAAATGTTATGAGAAAAGGAAGGATACGGATATGGCAGGTTACAG
>CACZSE010000163.1 GCA_902783735.1 uncultured Lachnospiraceae bacterium | reverse complement strand
CTGAATTTCCTCATGGTCAAACTTACTACCATTTACTTGGAATTTTCAGGGTTGCATTGCTGTTTTATTGTCAAAGTTCATTGTTGTCCTGTTTTTTACGGCAACTCTGATATAATATCATGCATTTTTGCCTTCGTCAAGACTTTTTCACCTTTTTTTCTACGTAAAAAGGGTGGGTTTTTATAATAGCATTTATAAGTCACAAATTCAATATTTTTTTGAGTTTTTCTCATGCTATAATCCTTTTAGGGAAAAAATCGGCGGTTTAAGGCATTTGCAACCGCCGGTTGACAGATTGAAAAGTCCGCTTTATGGCATGCAACCCGATATATTGTTATATTCAGGTTGTTCGAACAGGTACAATTCAATTACATACACAAAAGGAGGAGATTATGATTTTAGCTGATAAGATCATTAATGAAAGAAAAAAGAACGGCTGGTCACAGGAGGAACTCGCGGATATGTTAGATGTCTCAAGACAATCCGTTTCCAAATGGGAAAGCGCACAAAGTATACCGGATCTTCAAAAGATACTTAAGATGGCAGATATCTTCGGTGTAAGTACCGACTATCTTTTAAAAGATGAGATCGAACCCGAAAACGGTACAGATCTCAAGTGTATCGATAGTGATAGTGACACACCGTTAAGAAAGGTAACTCTTGAAGAAGCATCGGAATTTATATCAATGAGGAAGAAGACCCTTCCCAAAATAGGCATTGGTGTTTTCCTTATGATAACATGTCCGGTAATACTGGTATTGCTGGCAGGTATTTCATCTGATTATCCGGATATACTCTCCGAAAAGGCTGCTACAGTCATTGGTTTATTATTTCTGTTTATACAGATAGGTACAGCGATCTTCATTTTTATATCAAACAGCGGAAAACTTTCTAAATTCAAATTCTTAGAAGAGGAAGCTTTTGAGACCGCCTATGGTGTTGACGGCATGGCCAGAGAACGGCTTAGCGAGTACGAACCGGCAAACACAAAGGCTCTCACCATCGGAGTACTTTTATGCGTATTATGTGCAGTACCGCTCGTTATCACATCCGTGATGGAGGCTCCTGCTATTGTTACAATATGTATGGTATGCCTCACTCTAATACTTGTCGGTATAGCAGTTTATATTTTTATTTCGGTCTGTGGTGTCTACAGTTCTTACAAAATACTTCTGCAAACCGAAGATTATACTCCTAAGATGAAAAACAGAAATAAAAAGCTGGATGCTCTTTCAAGTTCTTACTGGATATTGATCGTAATAATATATCTTGCTACAAGTTTTTTGACAAATGCCTGGCATTTTACATGGGTCATATGGGCTGTTTCCGGTCTGCTTTATGCTCTTATAAGGAATATCGCTCAGGCCCTTATAAAAGACTGATAACCAAAAGCCCCGAAAGCTTTAGACTTTCGAGGCTTTTGTCATAATGTTTATTTCAATGCTTTGGCGCTGATCTTGAATGTAAATGTCTTGCTTCCGCCGTACTGACCTTTTCCTCTGATCTCTACTGTTGCTGTTCCGAGGAAGCGGTTGTTCCTTATCGATACGATCTCGTAATCATCAGTCGTTAGTTCCTTTTTGTTCAGAACTACCGAGAGATTATTCTCCAGGAGTATCGGCTTACCGTTGTTGAACTGGATATTCTTGTTTTTGACCGTAACCTTGGCGCTCTTAAGATCATATCCCTTTTGGATCATCCTGTAACGACCTGTAAGAACAAGATTTTCACCTGCTTCATAAGGACTGTTATCAAGACATTTCACGGTTACCCTGACTTCTATCCATGTTCCTGCGGGTACGATCGTATCATCAGGTATTTCCGTATCTGTGCCGGCATAGTAATACTTGTAGTCTGTCTTATTGATCTTTGAGACATCCTTGCCTACAGAGATAGCCTTTCCGCCGTCCATGAGCTTAGGAACGGATTTGAAGTAACCCGGCTTAGCCTTTTCATCATATGCCTTGTCGGCAGCTGCAAGCGTTACATGCTTTCTTATATCAGACTTATTTACATTGTATTTTCCGATGGCTTTGCCGGCATAATTGCCGATTCCGGTTGCCGTTACTGTCGGAGCTGACTTGTCGGTTTTCTTACCCGGCTTTGCATTATTTGAATATGAAAGTGTATAGTCGATTCCTTCTCTCAGGATCTCATCACCGAGTTTTACAACTATATCATCCGGTACAGCACCTGCTTTTGAGAATTCCGCATCGGATACTTCCACTGTGGCAGCTGTTATATTTCTTACCTTTACATTTACCGCCTTTTTGGTAACACCATTGTATTTGCCCATAAATGTGTATATAACATCTACCTTGCCGGTAGCACCGTTATGAGATACTTCAACCTTGTAGTCCTTGTCTTCTTCCAGTGTTTCGATCTTTTTGTTATTTACAACATAAAGTGTGATCCTGTTCCATTTATTCGCCTTCGTTGTCTTGTCCGGAGTGAACAGATCGGCATAAGTATAACTCTTTCCGCTGTATTCCACATTTGAAGCAAGTCCTGCTATCTTGACCTTGCCGGCAGGTGTTCCTCCGATCTCTATGGTTGCCAGCTTGTCGCCTACATGCTCATTGTCGCATCCATGAATGACAACAGTATGCTTGCCTGAATCTTTGATGACACCGTTTTCATCTTCATCCGGAGAATATACGGTATAGTGCTTACCGTACTCAAGTACTTCTTTTCTGTTTACAACGGTAGCTTTTGCGGCCTTTCCGTTACTGTTATCAAACAGCTCGGAGAGCTTGTATCCGCTTTCCGTATAAGGCAAATCCTTTGCTTTAGGAGCATTTACTTTCACCTTGTTCATGGCAACGATGTTCTTAGCCTTGGCATCCACGCCTCTGACTGTTACAGTCTGAGCAAATGCGCCTTCAAAATTGCTGCCGGCATGAGCCGTTATCCATATCTGATAATATCCGCCTGCTGCCACATTTGTTTTGGCCGGATCGGCTATCTTATGAGAATCAGCTACCGAATCATAATAATATGACAGATCATAATCCTTGCCTGCAGTAAGCTTTTTACCTGCATATGTAAGCGAAGGTTTGATCGTTCCTATCTTGCTTCCCGCTGCTGCGGTTACGATTCTTTCGGAAACAAGTGTTGCCTTGCTTAGATCTGTTTTTCTGATACTGAATTTAAAATCTGCCGTACTTGAATAGGTTCCCTTTCCTTTTACGTTTATCACGGGAGCCTTGACACCGGCATGTGCATCCGCAGCATTAACATTGTTCTTATAAGAGAGTGTATAATCTCTGTTCTCCCAGAGCTTTCTGCTTCCATGGAAAACATATACATTTTCATTGAAGGTAATGGCTGAGCCTGTGTAAACCTCACTATAGTCGATGATCTCATCTGCCGAGGTATAGACAGGTGTATATCCCATAGTATTGTTTCCGAATACATACCAGATACCTTCCGGAACCTGCGTGTAATCATTGTTGAACATCGCCTTGAATGAAGCCGTTATCTCTCCCCAGTCCTCATAGGGCACACTGAACCATTTATACTCGGAATTCTTTTCTTCTATGTACTTTTCGGCTCTTGAACCGTTACTGTTTTTGCTTGCTCCCGCAATCAATCCTGCAGCAAGCGTAGGAGCTTTGCTTATTGCACGTGATGATGCTGTGTCGGATTCGGTAGATGCGGTAAGCTTACCTCCGTTAATTATGAAATTCCCGTTTTCACAATATATTCCGAATCCATCCTTGGTTGCATTTCCGCCTGCTGCGATCAGTTCTCCGCCTTCAAGGTTTATTCCGTTCGGATCCATCCAGTTTGATGCATAGACACCATAACTCTCGCATGCATCATCGGCCATTGCGAGAACCTTACCGTTATAGATATGAAATCCGCTTGTTGTAGCTATTCCTGTACTGAAATATGCTTGTTGTCCCAACGCGAACACATTGCCTTCTTCCATGTCTACAGATATAGAATTAGCACATATTCCATAGCTGTATCCTTCGTTAACGCCACCTTTGCTTTTTCCGCCACAGGTTGACAGTGTACCCTTCCCGGATATGGTCAATTTACCCATTCCCTGAACATAACAACCTAATGTTGAAGGGTAATATCCTCCGCTGACATAACCACCGTGCAGCTCCAGCAGACCGCCTTCGCTGATCGAAATATTTACGTTAGCGGCATTGTCCCAATAATTATAATCATTGTACTCTCCGGTAAGGATTCCGGCTGAAGCCGTATTCCTTACACCGTTATCTACGATGTGATTTTGTCCGTTTACGTTTATGTTCAGCTGTTTATAACCCAGATATTTAATTCCGGCCCATACATCGCTTGTGTCCGTACCGGTAATGTCAACTCCGTTAAGGTTAAGAGTATTGGTTTCCGCATCGTAGCTTGCATTTCCCTCTACACCTTCAATAAGCGACAGGTCATATGCATTTAATCCGGTAACCCTGGTCCCGTTTATATAGAGGTCATACGGTGTGTCTGTTATCGGGACTGCTTCTACATATCTGTACGTGTTCTGATATCCATAGTCGCCAAAACCGCCGTTATTAGCATAATCGTAGCTTTCCGATTCCGAACCATCGTCATTTTTACTTCCTCTAAGCATGGTATTGGGACTTACTCTGTCTGCGGTAAAGTTTGAAGCACATATAGGTGCCCATCCTGTGCTGATCAGCTTGCCCTTGTTCACTGTAAGCAGTACACCACCGGACTTATTGAGTGACAGACCGTACGGTACATGAGCAAGTCTCTTTTCATACGGACTTTGGGCAATGACTGTTCCACCGTTAACCGTTATTGTCGCAGGACAGATAGCACCGTTTTCCGGAGCTGTACCGCTGTTGGCAGATACAGTCAGCGTAGCACCATCTTCACCTTCGAATACCAGGTCTGTAGATACACATCCTATGCCATTATAATATGCATAGCTTCCGACATAAGGATATTCACATCCTATGTTATTTGTACCACTAAAAGCAATGGTCAGCTTATCAAGTGTAGTTGTTATGGTACAGCTATCACCTCTGTAATCCGCGGTTCCTCGGGCGGTGACTGTCGCATCTTTCATGTAAAGAGTGTTAGTTTTTGAATCAAATGTGATAATTCCCGATGCTGCTCCACCGCTTGCGTTTATCTCACTTACCAGTTTGTTTCTGTTCAGATTTGTAACGTGAACTCCGCCTACATATAGGTCATAAAATCTTTCGGTAAATGTTGCATATATATATTTATATCCGGAAGCATTTGAAGCGGAATAATCTTCAAGCTCTGATCCGTCTGCATTAAAAGAAGCCTTTATTACGGTATCCTCACCGAATTCCGTATGTGTCATAGCTCCGTATTTTCCGGACGCTTTAACTGTGCCTCCGTTAATATAGATCGTCCTGCTCGGCACATATATGCCGTAGCTCTCATCTTTTATCGAAGCACCACCAACGGCTGTGAGATTTCCGCCGTTTATTATAACGTCGGATGCTATTATTCCGGCAGAAATACCCATATTGCCAAGACTGTCTCCGCTATAAGCATTGACTGTACCGTTATTGATGGTCAGAGTATGTGAAACGGAGAGACCGACTGACGCATAAGAATTCAGATTATTTGTTATATTACTTGATATTGCATTCAGTGTTCCCGTAAAATCATCATCGATCAGACATGATCTGCCACCTATGCCATAACTGTAGCCATGACCGTTGCTGTACGGGGTAGGAGTGCTTCCTTTTGCCGTCAGGGTTCCGATTCCTTTTATGATCAATCCGTTCTCTGCCCAGATTCCGATACTTGTAGGCCTTGAACCTCCAACTTCTGTTATATTATTATCCCCGTCTATTACCAGTGTCAGATCATTTATACCACTCCAGATACCACCGCACATGGGATAAGCACTTGAATCCTGATAACCAATACCGATAAACTCGAAATTCTTTATGGTAAGAGTTTTTGCGTCCGGATCATACTTGGCCTGTCCTGTCGCTGTCTGGCCCGAGTCCACGATCGCAGCTGTTATATCATCCTTGTTTGCGCTTGTAACCTGTACACCGCCAACATACAGATCGTATGATTCCGATGAATCCTCATTAAGCGTCTCTTCATTTTCCGTGGAAATGTCTTCGGATTCATTTTCGGAGACTGTTACGGTTTCATTATCGGAAATGGAGCTCTCCGTTATATCTTCTTCGGATTCATCCAAAGACGGATCTTCCTCATTTCCCTCATTTGCTATTTCCTGTGTTTGCGATGCAAATACAGGCATGGATAATCCCGGCAGCTGACAAACAGTCATTACCGCGATCAAGATCCAAGACAAAAATCTCATTTTCTGTTTCATCGATCCACCATCCTTTCAATTGTTTTTGGGGTTACTGCTTCCATTGATATTTCTCCAGATCAACCTTGCCTGACATAACTTCTATCCCTTCTGCCTGAATTAGCATTGGCAAAACTGCCTGTTTGGGGTTAGAATAAGATGTGTTAAAAGTATTCATTGCAAGTATATTTTAACACAAAAAGAAGGACCTTTGGCGTATTATTGTACCATGGTCCTTCTTTCATTGTAGAGCTATGCTTTTTTCACAGCCCCTTTTACTGTTATTCTTCCGTTACTTCCACCCGATCCTTAAGTTTATATAATTTAAATATCTGAACGACTATCAGTATACCGTTAAGCAATATTGTACTGAATGATTGTATCAATACTCCGTATATCACAAAAAGAGCCGCTCCCACCAGATCCAATATTCTTATCTGCTTTTCCCCGTTTCTGGTAAAAGCAAAAACGATAAACAAAGTAGCTACTATTCCTATGATCTCATAATGCATGTTTTTTCCTCTTTCAGATACTTTCAGCGATCTTATCCTTCACATTTTTAACAATTTCAAAAATATCCAGTGCTCTAAGCTGGGTCAATATCTTACTTTCTTCTGCTTCCTTTATGATATTATCGCCAATGCCTGCAAGGTATCCGAGTTCGGCCAGTGTCATAACTGCATGAAACAAAACAAGTGCGACCAAAAATCCAAGCGCTGCTCCAAGTATCTTATCTACCGCTCCAAGAATGGGAAGCTCCGCCACCGCCTGTATAGACTTTGTTACCACCTTCAATATGCTGTAAACGATCCCCAGGATTATCAGGACTACTACAGCTATGATCGTTTCTTTGATATCTCCTTTTCCGTACGCAGATATGATCCTGATAAATATGATAAGCATGAAGATAGCCACTGCAAGCGCCACAAATCCGGCCACACTGTCAGCAAAGCCCTTCATTCCCCCTATATACATCCCAAGCAGAAAGACCAGAGCCGTAACTGCCAACGTTATACTAATACTCATGTTATTCAAATCTCACCGTGTCGATAGACATTTCTTTCACAAACAGATATTTTTTAGCGGAATCCGTTGTAGCTACAAACAATACGGGTTCTTCAAATATCCCGTTATATTTTTCATTTCCCTGAATATCTGTGACTATACACTGTTTTTCATTATATATCAAAACCTGACCGTTACTTACCACAATATCCTTAAAGTCTATATTGTATCTGTAAGAGCCTGTTTTTTTGCCTTTTGTATCGTATATATCTATCTTGTATTTATCTTCACCGGACGAGTCGTAACCCACAAGGCAGACATTATTCTTTCCATAATATACCCCGAGAATGCTCTCGTTTAAAAGTATGTCCGAGGTGCTCTTCGGTATCTTCGATCCCTCGTAGAACATGAGTCTGTTGTCAGCCAGTGCCATGAGGGTGTCTGAATCCATAAATTCTATCGTAGGTACGATCGCGTCCGGATATTCATAGCTGCTGACTATCTTGTCCGTCACATTTTCTCCCACTCCGCCAAAGTTATAAAATGTAACTCCGCTCTTCATGGTATCACTGTCGACATGCAGATAGCTAACGGCCATGACCTCTCCCGATATTGCTACGCTGAGAGGATATCCGGTCTTTGACATGGTAGCTTTTATCTCTACTATCTTTTCACCCTTTACGGTATATACATTTACCCATGAGTTAGTCGAATCCTCAAGAATGGCTGCCACCAGACCTTCTTTCGATACACTGAAATCACGAAGGGGAAGTGTCGTATCTATTTCATATACCGTTCCGGAACTGTCCACCACATTTATCTTGTGTCCGTCATAATCACCTACACCTACATACTCCGAACTCCTCTTAAGGATGGGATTCTGCATCTCATATGTCAT
>CACZSE010000162.1 GCA_902783735.1 uncultured Lachnospiraceae bacterium | reverse complement strand
GGTGATACCATCGTTTATGGTATTGCTTCCGTTTACTATCTTAGAAGATCCTTCACTCAGTTTATTTGTTCCTTCATATAAAGATTCTGCACCTTTATAAAGCTTTTGAGTTCCGCCCGAAAGCTCCTGTGCTCCTTTAGCAACAGCATCGGCACCCTGAGTTAAAGCATTCAGTTTTTGAATATTCTCTTCACTGGTGAGTGTAGTATACGAAGCGTTTAAGCCTTCGGCAAGAGCCGCTGCACCGGTGTCAAGACCGTTACCAACTATAGCGGCATTTATCTGCCCCTTTGCGCTGTTTGCCCCGTTTGCGGCTGCTACGGCTGCGGCACTCTTAGCGGCCTGTGTTGAAGCATTATCCGCAATTGACGGTATTACCTGCGACGATACCGCACTTATAAGAGCGTATACCGCCTGCGTCTGTTCTTCATTTAAGCCATAACTTTCCAAAGCACCTTCCGGAATATTCTCAAGCATGAGTGATGAAGCTGTTTCACCGTCTATAACTCCGCTTATATTTATATCTGAGGTATCTATCTGTGAAGGATCCGTCTGTTCGCTTGTGGCACTTACAATGGCACTTATACCGTTACTTATCTGTGTTGCGGCATTTGCTGCCTGTCCGAGGCTTGTACCCATGCTGCCGACCTGTTCTGTCAGACTTTTTACTCCGTCACTAACCTGTAATGAACCGTCTGAAAGATTTTTTGCTCCCTGATTTAATGCTTCGGCACCGTTCTTTAATTCTCCTGCTCCGGCATTTGCACTGTTTATACCTGAGTCCAAAGAACCTATACCGTTTTTAAGTGTATTCATGCCATCCTTAAGCTCTGCGGCACCATTATCAAGTCTTTCGGCTCCGTTTTGCAATGCGAGTGCACCGTCATTTACTTTACCGACGCCTTCGGTATAGGTAACAACTCCTTCATGAAGTTTGTTTGAACCGTCCGTAAGTTCATTGGATCCGTTATAAAGCTTTTCGGCACCTTCGGTCAAAGTATTTGTTCCTTCGACAAGTTTATTTCCGGCATCGTTTAACTCGTCCGTTTTCTCTTTGATATCCTCAAGCTCATTTGAAACGTCGATACTGTCCAGACCGAGTGAGTCAATAATGTTTGAACTTACCATTGTTAAGATCATGCCTGATTCGAAGTCTGTAACATCGGCCTCTATTGTTATCTGAGACGGTACTTCTATATTGTCCTCAATTTTCTGAAGAACTTCACTGTCTTCTATCTCATTACCGTTTAAAGATTCTACAAGTCCGGGGAAAGCCATTCCTACAACAATGTCTCTGTTTCCGTCACTTATTACGGTTCCGTTTGAAACGGAGATATTCTTAAACTTTTCACTGTCGAGCATCATTCCGCTCACGGCTGCAAAAGGAGTATATATCTTTTCATCTTTATCATTTATGACAACATTTTTTTCACAATTGTTTTTATAATCAAGAGTGATCTCAACGTGTCCGTCTTTGCCTGCAAGCTCGTCGGCTGCAATGGAATCTCCGTTAAGTTTATATGAGATCGACAGATCCACAGGAAGCTTTTCTTCACTTGTTCCCTGATAGTATATATCCTTTCCTTCACTGTCCCAAACAAGCTCTTTTCCGTCCTTGGTATAGGTTTCACTTCCCTTTACATTTTTAATATTTTCAAGATTCGTGCTATCCTTGAGCATCTGAGTATTATCGGTATTCTTGAGCCAGTTGCTGACAACGACCGAATCAACAACTCCGTAAGGATTTGTCTTAACATATACGGTCTCTTCTTTTGATGCATCGGATGAGGTATTATCCGCAACAGTCTCTACTATCGTTTCGAGCTCCTTTTCATCTTTATTTTCATATATTTTCTCACCCTGTTCATCCACTTCTATTGCCGAAGCAGATGCTTCTTTATCGTAAGTATTACATCCTGTCATTGATAAACTGATAGTAGCACATAAGATACATGCCAAAGCTTTTTTATATCGCATAATGTTTTCCTCCTATAAAACCATTTTTCTTGTTCTCGTTTTTATTATTTTTATCAACCGCACCTGCTGTTGTCAGACATATCAGTCTGTCAAAGATCATCAATGCAGCCGGCAGCATAGTTAATACAATAAACATGCTTATGATGGCTCCTCTTGCCATGAGGGAACATAAAGAACCGATCATATCTATATTACTTACAAGTCCTACTCCGAAAGTGGCAGCAAAGAAACTGAGCGCACTTACTATGATCGATTTCATACTGAACTTATGTGCCGTAAGCACTGCCTGTTTTTTATCTGCCCCGCTTTCTCTTTCTTTTCTGTATCTTGTAGTCATCAGTATTGCGTAATCTACCGTTGAACCCAACTGGATAGTACCGATGACTATTGATGCTACAAAAGGTAAAGTGGTACTTGTATAAAACGGGATGCCCATATTTATGAATATTGCAAGTTCGATAACACCTACAAGTATCAGCGGTAATGAAACCGATTTAAATACTAAAAGGATGATCACAAATATTGCTCCGATCGAAACTTCACTGACTCTTTTAAAGTCATTATCCGTTATCTCGATAAGATCCTTTGTACAGCCCGCTTCTCCTACAAGCATTGCTGTCTTATCGTAAGCTTTTATTATATTTGATATCTCATCACATTGGTTGTTTACTTCATCGCTGGCAACTTTATATTCGGAAAGAATAAGCATTAACTTGTAATCATTGCTTGAAAGCTCATCTTTGATCTCTTCGGGTATCATGGATTCAGGTACTGTGGGGCCTATCAGAGAATCAAGACTGAGTACGTTCTTAACGCCGTTTACTTTACGAAGTTCATCGATCATCTGTTCTGCATTTGAGACATCCATATCCGCATCATATAAGACCATATGTGTCGTATTCATGTTAAACAGCTCATCTAACTTCGTATTTGCCTCAATACTTGGAAGATCCTTCGGTAATGTGGAATCCAGGTTATAGTAGACATCCGTGTTCATATAGCCGTATAAGGAAGGTATAAGAAGTATGATAAATAAAACCGCAAACATCCATGTATGATCGACTATAAATTCTGAAATACGAGGCATGTCGGGCAAAAGAGGTTTATGCTTCGTTTTCTGAATGAATCTGTCAAAAATCAGAAGCATTGAAGGAAGTATTGTAATGCAGGATATAACACCTATGAATACACCTTTTGCCATTACCACTCCAAGATCAAGACCTAAAGTAAAACTCATGAAGCATAATGCAATAAAACCTGCGATTGTTGTAATGCTGCTACCTACCACCGAACTTATGGTATTACTTATTGCATGAGCCATGGCTTTTTGCTTGTCACCGTCATAGACCGAAAGGTCTTCCTCGTAACTGTGCCACAAGAATATCGAATAATCCATCGTAACACCCAACTGCAATACAGCTGTCAAAGCCTGAGTGATATATGAGATCTCACCGAGAATGATATTGCTTCCCAGGTTATATATGATCGCCATTCCTATACCTATAAGGAAAAATACCGGAGCCAGGAAAGAATCCATCGTCAGGCCGAGAACCAATGTAGCCAGTACTACGGCTATCAGTACATATAAAGGAGTTTCTTTCTCGGACAGATTTTTTGTATCTGTTACAACAGCTGACATTCCGCTTAAAAAGCATTGTTTTGAACAGATACTTCTTATATCTTCTATTGCTTTCATTGTTGAGTCTGCTGAAGTCGTATCATCAAAGATAACAGCCATCAGTGTTGCGCCTTCACTGTTAAACGCATTGTACAGATCATCGGGAAGCATTGTGATCGGTATTGAAAGATCCGAAAATGAATCATACCAGATGACCTTTGCAACATGATCTACATTTTCGACTTTTGCTTTAACTTTTGATACTTCATAAGGCTCCATTCCATCAACTATCAGGAATGAAAATGCTCCGGTCCCAAACTGATCTACCAGTATATCCTGTCCCTTCATGGTCTCGATATCGTCCGGCAGATAATACAAAATATCATAATTAACTTTTGTATTTAAATAACCTGCTACGGATGGGATCAAAAGCAATAATGACACGATCAGTATGACCACTCTGTACTTTACGATCTTTTCTCCTATTT
>CACZSE010000161.1 GCA_902783735.1 uncultured Lachnospiraceae bacterium | reverse complement strand
TCCTCTCTTCTTTTAATGATCTCACGCATCTTGTCTTCGATCTTAGCAAAATCATCCTGACTTACTGTCTCGGGAATGATAAAGTCGTAATAGCATCCGTCATCGATCTGCGGACCTATCGCATACTGAACATCCTTGCCATAGATCTCTATGACTGCTTTTGCAAGAATGTGTGCCAGTGAGTGTCTGTACAGTCCCAAATATTCTTCTCTGTCCATAATGTCCTCCTAAAAAATGAAATAAAAAATCCCATGCATATTGTAAATGCATGGGACGTAATATCTACGCGGTTCCACCCTGCTTGCTTAAAAAAGCCACTCATCTTAACCTGTAACGTCGGCTGATACGGACCGGATTGGGGTCACTCGGAGGTGGTTTTCATACCGGTTCTTTGCCAAAGCACTCTCAACCAAGGTGCTTCTCTCTGTTGCACGCCATCCGGACTACTGTCCTCGTCATCGTTTTATTTTGGATCGTTAAAATAGATTATCTGCCACATCAGTCCTAAAGTCAAGTCTTTTTAACACAGCTTTTACTTTTTCTTCATAAGGTACTTATAGAAGAATGATCCTTTGTAATCCTCTTCAAGCGACATATACTGATTTATGTTAACCTGAATCTGATATTCACTGTCCGTAAACATATGACCGAAGGAATATACATCTTCTATGATATAATCATGCTGCGAAACAGTTAAAGTCATTGCAACATTTCTCTGTATCTCGGTATATGAGACCAGATATCCCAGGCAAAGACATATTAGCATTATATTTCTGTTCTTTACAAGGTTTTTATCATGCATCTCGAAAACATATTGCAGACATAATACCATGAGTATGAACAATGCCGGAATTGATGCTCTCATCGTAAAATCGTTGTTCATACCCGATTTAAACAGCGGTAATATGAACAGTTCGATCAAAACCACCCAGTAATACTCATATTTACGAGCGGTCTTTCCCATTATGATGAAGTAGATAAGAAACTCTACAATGACAAATGCCACATAGATGGTAAATGTCCTGAATTCTCTGTGCTGACTGAACAAAAACCCGCCGGATGCCGTTCCCGCCTTCATCTCCAAAAAGTAGAAAGAGACAAATGTGATCGCCATCACTACTACCACAGAGATGTTTTCAAATGAAACGGCCGACATTATCCTTTTTGACAGCTTTTGATCATCCTTTTTTAGTATCGAATATACGGCGATCGGTATCATGCCTATTGTTGCATAAGGCGAATATGCGATACACAAAGAAGACCACGCCGCCTTGGAACTGTTTTGTTTCATAAGCAAAAGTACTGCCACGATAAGCCACACGGGTATTGACTGATTGAAAACCCAGTAAAGCTGTGTCGTATTGGCGCTGTACTGAAAGAAAGCACATATTCCGCCTGCCCACCATTCGATATGCTCGTATCTTGGCAGTCTTGTATTGATTATGAAATAAGGTATGATATCTAGACCGCCAAACAATACAAAAGCCGAAAGTATCCAGTATGAATATTTTTTTAAGTATCTGACCAGACAATAAAATGTCAGAAACAATCCTAAGACCGCCCACATATACAGAGCTATCTGTGCATAGATCTCCACGTTTGACGGCATAAAACCGACAAAAAACATGCATCTGGCCAAAAAGGCCGCGGGAAGCCACCACGCAAAATAATAAACATACAGCGCGCTGTCATTATTTCCCGTAAACTGTTTTACGATATCGGGTTGTTCGCTAAGATCAAAAAGCACAGGCCATGAATATCTCTCAAGATCCCTGAACATGGGATTTCTGACAATAAAATCTCCTGTCTGAAAAGAAAAATTGCCTATTCCCGAAAACAACACCCATACGGCGATCGTTAAAAGAGCTATAACCCAAAAACGTGGGTTGACCGTTATGGAAATCTCTTCGCAGGCGCTTATCTGTTTGAAAACCCTGAAAGACATAAATATGATCGGAATTGAGACCACTATCGCCAAAGGAAGCTTTAACCATCCGAAAACAAATAAGATTATCGGAAAGACAATATAAAACACTGATAGAAGTATCAATACCTTGTCAAATTTCTTAGTCATTTATCCTCACCTTTATATCCCGTCAGATACGTAAGATCTCAATCTCGGTATCCTTACACCTGTTACTGAGTCTGTCTGCAAATGCTCTTAATTCTGACTCTTCGATCTTTTCAAATTCCGTAAATTCCATATCCAGATCTTCATATTTTTTCCTGCCCAGATCATGAACCGAAAAGATCTCGCATCTGTAAGGGTTTAGTTCTGAAAGCTTATTCTCCAAAAGCATTATATTTTCTTTTGTATATGTTATTCCGGCTGCCAGAGGTATCCTGATACAGATCTTTTCTTTTGATACCTTTTTAAACAGTATGTCCAGATTGGTATCGTAAAGACATGTATCTCCGTTTAGTATCGATCCTGCCTTTGCGGCATCCAAAAGCTTCATGTCAACAAACCAATAGTCTGTTTTATCGATCAGCTTATTAAGGTTATCGACGGGTGCCATGAGCGATGTCTCTATGCAGCATCCGATGTTCTCACTATGAAGCTTATCAAATAAAACAGCCACCTCATCGGCCTGAAGAAGTGCCTCTCCTCCCGATACGGTCACTCCGCCGTTTTCTTCATAATATACTCTATCCTTAAGGCATATCCTGACGACCTCATCTATGTCCATGTCTGTTCCATAGACAGTATTACTCTTACCCGTCAGTATCTCGTATGAGATATTTTCGGGATTGGAACACCATGGGCAACGTAAAGCGCATCCCTTCAAAAAAACGGTAGTCCTTATGCCCGGTCCGTCATGCAGACAAAATCTTTGTATGGCCGTCAAACGCATATTCACTCTTTTGCGCCCTCTCTATGAGATAATCCTTATACTCTGTCGGTAATTCATTAAAATATGCATTAAATCCCCAGACTCTCACAATCAGTCCTTCATATTCAGCGGGATTGTTTTTTGCGCGGATAAGTGTATCCGCATCCAAAACATTCGCCTGAAACTGAAAAACACCCTGTGAAAAAGCATTTTTTAAAAGAGTTGTAAATGCTTCTTTATTATTCTTTATATAAACAGAAGGTATCATGATATCAACGGTATTGCCGTTAAATCTTCCGCCGGAATAATCCAGCATGGATGCAAAATTGAAGATCTCGGTATATGCTACGGATCCCTTTGTCGAAATGTGAACCGAAAAAGGATCACCCCTTTTTCTGCCGTCAAATGATGCCGGATATCCGGCACTGTCCATGATATAGTGGGGTGAACTAAGACCGATCTTAATTTTCTTTCCTGTCTTATCCGCTCTGTAATTCAGTTCCTTATAAGTTATCTCAGTTATTCTGTTTACAAATTCCGTAAATTGTTTCTCATCATGACACCATAAAGAATCTGCATCTTTTAGTGATCTTAAGAGTTCATTATTATCTTTAAAATCAGATCTTCTGATGCGGTCAAACTCGCTTAATGTATATCTTTTTTGTTCATAAACCAACTTCTTTATGTTATTCAGTGAGTCAATGGTATTGGCCAGTGCCACGGTAAGTATACCATAGTCGTTATATTTTGAACCATTGTAAGCAACATCTGTATGCATGCTCCTCGCATGATCATCAAACATGGAATACAACGGGTCCTGTTCCCATTTAAGGCCCGAAAGATAATCTGCCGTTTCATGTGCATAGTTTTTAAGTTCTTCAAAGTATGCGTCCAATAGCTTTTCATATGAATCATACGATGAGAGATCTTTTTGCTTAAACACCTCATCCAACGGCTTAAGATAGTTTAGAGATAAAATATTATTCTGTTCGTAACACCCTGCAGCTATCGGTTCCCAGCATGCGGATGTTATATAGTCGAGCGCATCTATTTTCTCATAACCGTATTCAGACATGCAGCGAACAACTACATCATCATTGGATACCAAAGGACTTCCCACGCCCTCTGACATATAATCCGTTATACTGTTCCATATGTCACGGTCCGTATATTTATTTACTCTTATCAAGACCTTGGGATCGGGAAGCTTAAGACTTTTAATGACTTTAAGCATAAGCTCACTGTATCTGAACCTGCAGCCTTTCCCATCCGTATCATAGCCTCCTAAAATGACAATCTGACCGGTATCACCCATGAGGGCATTGCTCTTCATGACAAAATATTTATGAAGCAGGCTGAAAAACTCGCTAAAAAGCTTCTCGGCTACACTTTCATCTTCCACAAATCTGTCCAGATGCTTATCAAGCCTTCCCAGGCCTACCAGAATATGTCCGGTCTGCCACTGCAGCTGATTAACGATAAGTATCCTTTGCAGTGCTTCCTCAAGAGTCTGTGCCGGTTCATCCATGAATCTGTCAATGTAAGTCTCAATAGCTGCTTTATTGTCTATATTGCTGTTTTTTACGAATGCTTTAAGTCTTTTAAGATAACTCTCTATATCATTTATGAGAGCATTGTTTGTTTTTGAAAACTCATCGTCACCATCGATAAAAAAACTTCCGAGTCCCCTGTCAAGTATCTTGGAATAATCGATGGTACAGTTCCCCAGTATTCTTCCTTTGATACGTGAGGATTTATAGATATCCCATGTATATATGAAATTTGAACAGCCTTCCGAGTCAAATGCACAGTTGTTTAACAGTTCGTGTA
>CACZSE010000160.1 GCA_902783735.1 uncultured Lachnospiraceae bacterium | reverse complement strand
AAGAGAACCGCTTTCAACACGTATACCTTCACGTCCGCGTGATCCGCTTGTGAGGATAGTCGTATACTGGGAATACAGATCCAGTGTTGCATCACTGAGTCTGATCGTGGCACAGTTTAGTGCACATAGCATTTTCTGAGCCGATACATTGCCCACAGTAAGCTTACCGGTTCCCTCAAATACGACAGGTATTGCGTCAGCCACTATTCCATAGCCGTTGTCCGACAGATCAAAAGCCGGATTAACAGTATTTTCACCGGTCAGTCTGATATTCAGTCTTTCGAGCACGATATCAGCTTCTTCTTTGTCACCGGTTGCATATATTCCGACCCCTGCCTGACTCTTTGCATATACGATATTATGACTGTCCGTTATAGAAATACCGTTTAAAACAAGAGTTTCTGTCTCCGGGTCATAACTTGCTTTACCATTACCCAGAATATCTGTCCTGTTATTTCCGGTTACCTGTGTATCTCCTATCCACAGACCGTATGTTTTGGGCGACCATACAGGATAAACCGTAAGATCCTCTTCCGATTCATAGCTGTCTCCCGGCCTGAAATCTATGGTCTGACTTCCCTTTGTCTTTGTATAGCCTGTAAGTGTATGTTCCGGCGCTGTAAATACACCCGCCTTAATGACCGCCGCCTGTCCCGGATACTTGGTATCATATACCGGCTTAGTCCGATCAGTTTTTTCGTCGGGCATATATGTTATCTTATGTTTTCCTTCCCATTCGGGGTAAAGGGTCAGATTCTCATCTCCATTGTATGAAGAACCGAATCTATAAGTTGTTCCGCTTCCGTCCTTTTTTGTATTCCAGCCCGTCTGTATATAACCGGGTCTTACAAAAAGGCCATAGAATACATTTATCGATACTCCTGCATATTTCTTTATGATAAGGTCTGCAGGTTCTCCTGCCAACACACCATAGTCTCCGGGATGATATTCTACTTTGAAGACCGTCTCCCAATACGGATAGAGTGTTGCATTTTGATCGAGGTTATAATCTCCGGCGAGTGCAAAATCCTTGGTCGTTCCTTCTTCACTGAGTGACCATCCGCCCTGTCTGAACCATTCTCTCTTAGACTCGTAAGCTACGACCTTGGTATTATCGGAGAGTATCCTTCCGGGCAGTGTGATCTTTTTCCCGGCAAATTTATATATGTCATCAAGAGGCTCTTCTCTTTCTATTCCGTATTTACCGGGTGCAAAACGAATGCAATACATGGGAGTCCATGCGGGATACAGAGTTATATCTGCATCCTGCGTATACATACAATCCGGTCCGCCTGTTGACATTCCGTAGTCATAAGTAGAACCGTCACTGTTTACAGACAAGCCTGTAAATCGGTATATGTTTCCGTTACTGTCTTTTGCAACGTAGTACTGACTGGGAAATTCCCCATAGAGCTCATATCCGAATAATTCCGTGATATCTTCATATCGAAGATATTTATCCTCTCGCGGGATCTTTACCATGGTTCCCGCAATATCGCCTTTTTTATGTCCGGGTGCCGGATAATCGCCGTACATGAAGGTTATGGTATAGTTGCTCTCCCAGTAGGGATAAAGCGTTATATTTTTGTCGGTTGCATATTCGCCACCCAGATCATATACCTTGGGTCCACCGTCACTTGTCGACCAGCCGACCTGTGACTTCTTGGGATCCTTGTTTATAAATACCTTTGTCGAAAGCTTGGCTGCGTCACCCTGATACTTTTTGCCGGTAAAATCCTTTACACTGCCGTCAGACTGAGAGCCTCCCTTATATGTGATCACATAGCTTGGAGCTTCAGTGAATCTCGGATACAGCTGTACCGCTTCCGATCCCATAACAAAGCTTGTAACAGCCGCCTTTGAATCGGCAAGCGCTATATTTCCCTGTCTTATTTCCCACTCGGTAAATACAAAATGATCGTTCGGCGTTGCCTGTATATATACGGTATCTCCTTCAAATGCCTTACCACTTGGAAGATACTTCGTACACTCCGGATCGGTAAATGCCGAAGCACTTCCGCCCACAACCGTTCCTCCGTTCCAGCAATCTACAGTGGAACTCTTTGGTGTGACGAGCTTTCCGTCCTTATCTATGGAGAAGTTTTTAGGATAACTTATCGTAAGTTTTCCAACAAGAGCCTCATTCATGCCTTCAGTGATGATCTGATCACCCTGTTTTGCATACTGGTAAGCATAATAGACTGTCAGCTTTTTGCCGTCAGCTATGGTAAGTGGAGAATTGTCCTTTGAATAAGCATAAATCGCAGGACGGTTATAATCTGTATTGCTGTAATTTGAATATGCTGATTTATAAATTCCGCCCGCTTCACCGTTTACGATAGTGTTCCCGCCCAGATAAATGCTTCCGCTTGTGGTATATATGCCATAACTGCCTTTTGCGTTCGCTGTCACTACCGCATTTTTAAGGTTTACTACCGGAGAGTTATAGTTCGTGAAATACAGTCCTCCGTTTACACCTGTAACCGTTGTGTCCGTGATATTTATCGTCGAGCCTGCCTTGGGTTCCAGATACATTGAATGACCCCGGTCGGACGATCCTGCTGCTGATACAGTGCTGCCTGTCAGATCCAGATTTGTCTGTGCACTTATACCCCGTGCCACCCCCGCAGATTTGGCCATGATCGAGCAATCGGTTAATTTTCCCGTACAGTTGTTTTTCTCATATGATGCACCACCGTTTTCGATGCTAAAGCCTATTGTATCCACCGATCCGGTAGATTCCGCATTTATGGTACAGTCTTCATACGAGAATGTTGAAAACCCTGCGGATGCCGCAGAAACCGCAGTTATCTCAAATGGATACCCACTTGTAGAGGGCGATGTTGTCTTGGCTGTAATCTCACAGTTCTTTACAGATACGGTCTCTGATGCCGCATCCGTAACCTCTTTGCTGTCACTTACGGAAAATGCCTTGACAAAATTCGACTTGCCCTCAACATATATGGTGGTGTTTTCCATGATCAGCTTCTGTTTCAGTCCGAAAACACTCACGCCATACAGCCATTTGCTGTCTTCTCCCTGACAGATGAGCGTACTGTTATTAATCGTTACGTTGGTTGGATACTGCGAATTAACAAGAACCGAATCATCACTTGAATACTCGTCGTCATCCTCTCTTTGGATGATACAGTTATCGATATAAAGCGATGATGTATCATTTCCGTAATAACCTACCAGATATGCATCACCACGTATGTTCTTTCCGTATACCTTTGTGTTATACAGGCTTAAGTTTAGTGCCGAAAGCAGCACTCTGCCTCCGCCCGAATAGTATTTGCTTTCACCCGCAAACTCTATCGCACCCGTATTTTTCCCCTTGCAGTTGGTGACAGTCAAGCTGCCACCATCTTTATATCTGTGACCGTTCATATCTACGATCTTTCCGTTTAAACACAAAAATACACCGTCTTCAGCAGTCATATCGCCCGAAAGTGTCACATCTTTGGTCAGATAATAATATCCCGCTTCGGTGGGAAGCTCTGTATCCGATTCCCAGGCTGTCCATTCCTTGGATCTGTCATGTCCTTCACCGTTACAGTCATCGGATCCGCATATGCAATGCACATGTTCTCCCACATCAAGGGGTTCTTCTTTTACTTCATCGATTGAATCGATCGCCTCATTATCCGAAACCTTTTCAAAGTCATTATTTTCAGACTCGTCCTGAACAGTCCCGTCATCTGCATAAGCCTCTTCATCGACGTCCCTGTTAATGGCTTCATCCGTTACATCGTCATCGATACCGTCCTTTTCGATCTGATCCTGTTCGTTCTGATCAACGTCTTCATCATGTGATCCGTTTAAAACTGTGCTCACCTGACCGGCATATGCAGGCATACCATCAAAAGGCATTATCGTGACCGTCATGATAACAGCCAGTAAACATGCCAAAAATCTCGTCTTTTCCTTCTTTTTTTGCATGCCGTTTCTCCTTCCTTCTTCTTCATGTCATTCCTGACTGACTCGAATTCCGCAGATGATCTGCGGAAGAAAATGATGTATATTTTATCAGAATAACAAGTGTTATATAATCGATTTGCTACGAACGGTATTATGAGATGGTTAAACGGTAAATTGTAGAAATTGGGGGTGCAACTTGAGTTGGTTCAGAAAAAATAAAGGTCACCGAACGGTGACCTTTTTATGTGTGATAAACATGATGTCCTGCTGCTTTAAGAAGGCGATTCATGATCGCCTGACCTATGCCGCTTGCCTCAAAACTTTCACTGTATATAACTTCAATATCTTCATCATCACATTCTCTTAAGATGGTATAGAGCCTGTGGGCTATGGTTTCTTCGTCATCCCTGCTGCCTACGCTCTTAATGTATGAAGTATCATATCTTCCGGCATTTTCATCCGTGGCTATGATACAGGTCTTTTTTCCGCGAGCCTGTGCTTCTCTCACAAGTTCATTTATCCTGTTCACCACGGCTTCCATGTCACCGTCAACTATTGTAAGATCTCCCTTGGGGGCATAGTGTCTGTATTTCATGCCCGGAGCCTTAGGCCTTTCCTTACAGTCTCCGTCCAAAATGGTCTTGTCCACGTCAACACTGCCCAATACTTTTTTCAACTGTTCCAAGGTGATATACCCCGGTCTGAGCAACATGGGTATATCCGAAGTAAGATCAACAATGGTCGACTCCAGCCCTATGCCTGCGTCTCCTCCGTCGATGATCATGTCTATGCGCCCGTCCATGTCCTCGATAACGTATTTTGCATTCGTCGGACTCGGCTTTCCGGAAAGATTTGCACTCGGTGCGGCCACATATCCGCCCGCTGCCCTGATAAACGCCGCTGCAGTCTTATGTACCGGCATTCGAACAGCCACTGTATCAAGCCCTCCCGTGGTCTCATAAGGAACCTTGTCGGATTTTTTGAGTATCATGGTAAGCGGTCCCGGCCAGAAAGCATCCGCCAGCGCCTTGGCGGGCATAGTAACAGACTCCGTTATATATTGCATATCTTCGATATCGGCAATGTGAACTATGAGCGGATTATCGCTCGGTCTGCCCTTCGCGGCATATATCTTCTTGCTTGAAGAAGGATTTAGCGCATCTCCCCCAAGACCGTAGACTGTCTCTGTGGGAAACGCAACCAGACCGCCGTTTTTTATTATCTTGCCGGCCTTACTTATAAGTGCTTCATCTATATTTTCTTCATCTATCTTAATTATCTTTGTATCCATATTTTGCTACTGCCTGTTTCTACCTGTCTT
>CACZSE010000159.1 GCA_902783735.1 uncultured Lachnospiraceae bacterium | reverse complement strand
TAAATGCAGTTCTGATGATACTCTTTAGAAACAATGCTATCTATGCAGTCATCGCGGTATTTTTGCTTCTTACGATCGCTGCCATCATAAAATACAAATCCAACAGCAACTATGTCATATTGCGAAATTATATACTTGTATTGTTTGTATGTACGATATTGAGTGTATTGGGAGATCGAATGTTAATGAAGGCCACCGATGCCTCAACAGGTTCGATAAAAGAAATGATGAGCATTCCCGCACAGATAATGGGAAGGATATACAACGAAGGTGCTTCCGATGAGGAAAAAGAGCTGATCTTATCTTATATTCCGAATGCGCAGGAATATAAATACTATATCTCCGATCCGATGAAGCTTAATCTTCCCTTCGAGATCTGGGAATCAAAATGCAAGCACTTTTTACTGGATTCGGCGATATTGGCTATACATCACCCGATCATAAGCATACAGGCCGTCTGGTATAACATTCAGGGATATATCGATCCGTTCCATATGCCCTATTCATCGGACCATTTTTATCTTGCAAGATATGATTACAGGGGAGATGCAGAACTTGTATCAAAACTCCCGAAATTATGCGATGAATATGTAAAGCTTTTCAGAACTACCGAAAACTATGGTAACAGTCCCATAGTGATACCCTTTAATCTGGGGATCTATGTATGGATATGTATGATAGCATTTATAGTTCTCATGATAAGACATCTTAAAAATCCGAAAAGAAAAGAATTTTGCTTTATGGCATATCTGTTTCCGTTCATGTATCTGATGACACTGTTGCTCGGGCCTGCCGCCATAATGCGCTACGGATTTTTATATGTGCTTCTTGCTCCGGTAAGCATAGCCATTTTATTAAACTTAAAGAAATCCTGAACTATTCTATTCCATGTGAATATACATTTCCTGTCGGAATGAGGTTTTCGGGTATCCTGCAGTCTCCCGTGACCTCATATTCGGTCAGGTCTCTTGCATAGGAATCGTATCCGAGATCCACATTCCATTTATAATATCTATAGATCCTCTTTCTGTCACCCGAAGGGATATCAACTATATCATCGGCGTTCTTCTTTCCATCAAGTATATTTCCAAAAATACCCTGCAGATCCGTAAATGCAAGCTGTACGTCGCTCTTTATATCAAAGTCATGATGCTCTCCGATACCTTTTATCATAAATATCGGAGACTGCCTTCTTTGAAGATATCCGTGATCGGCCATAATGATAATGGTCGAATTGTCATAAACACCCAGGTCCCTTAATTTTTTATTGAACTTATCTATAAGGACCATCATTGCTCTGGCCTCATTATATATACCGCTCTCGTCCCAGTTTTTTGCATCACTGTCTTTAAAATCCGGTGTCAGGTCAAAAGGCGGATGCGTTCCGTCGAGATGATACCAGTGAAAGCTCTTGTTTGTCTGAGAAGCCTTCATTTCATCAATGCCGTCGTAAAACATGAAATTGCTGAAATTAAAAGTTTCGACTCCGTCGATGCCGGTATCGATAAGTTCCGATTTCATGTCGTCCGGATAAAACCAGAAATACTTCTTTAACGGCTGGATCAGATATCTGTAACCGACAAATCTGTACATAAATCCCGCAAGACGTCTGTGAGAGCTTACCGTTCTTTTTATCTTCATGCAGTTATCGATTTTTAAACTGCTGTCGTTGTCGGCAAAGAGACTTGTTGTATATATACCGCAGTACCAGCCGTCCTTATCGAGTCTGTCCAAAAACGGTGATTCACCGTAGGCACGCCTTAAATACTCTCCGTAGGTCTCATCATTTTCATATCTTACGCCCGACAATATTGCGGGAAAAGCAAGATCTGTATAAGAATAGTCCGCAAGTGTATCCGGATAATAGGTGAAGTCTCTTAAGACCTCTTTATAATCCGCTGCATTCTCATCCTTCAATATCTCATCCATGGCATTTGTATCAAAGGTATCCAGCATGAGTATAAAGAAATTCTCACCATTTGAAATGTTGAATTCATCATTTGTGGTTGAAACATATTCGAGCGGTCTTTTTAAACCACCCTTAGAGATCATAAGTGTAGATAATGTAAGTATCTGAAGCAGTATGATGCATACCGATGAAATGCGGATAAGCTTATTGAAAGTTTCCTTTTTAAGTACAGATAAAAGCACTATACCGATGCACATTATTACCACAAATACCGCAACCGATATAATGCCTTCTTTTTTAAATGCACTCCAGTCAACGGGCGTACCGTCCATGATACCGTAATCGGCCAGAATAAAGTTGCCCTGAACATACAAAGCTAAGGTTAAAGACCATATCAAAGCATTTATAGCCGAAACGATCTTTTTGCTTACAACTCCGGCAATGACCGAAAATAATATAATCGCAAAGATCAATGCTCCAAAGAATAATATCGAAAATCCAAGCATCTCCGTTCCGTCAAAAAAGAAAAAATCCTTATTTGACAGATATATCTCAAAAGGTGCAAATACCAGCATGGTAAATGCAAAAAGTACGGCAGAAAATACGGTAGTTATAACTTCACTGCCAAAAAGTTTTTCCAATAAATTTTTCATGACAAACATTATATCAGAACTTCTCGGAATATAACAGTCCGAAAGTCCCCGCTCCGCAGTTTACGGCTATAGCCGGTGAAGCGAGCTGGAAATATACATTGTCAAAATGCATTTTCTCTTCCACCATATTCTTTACATTTTCAAGTTCCTTGGTGGTAAGCCCTACATAGGTAACAAAAAGAGTTTCCGTATCTATGTTGTTATTTGAAAGAGCCGCTTCAATATATTTTTTCCATGCTCGATCGGTAGAGCCGATATATACGAAACCAACACCCATCCTTCCTTTTTTAAGAACCAGAACAGGTCTCATAAAGAATGCTTTAATAAGGTCGGCCGTTTTTCTGCTGACCTGACCCGCTCTGGCAAGGAAATCGAGATTATCTACAATAAAGCTCGTATGTACATGCTTCTTCATCTGTTCTAAGCGTGAAACGATCTGAGAAGCACTCTTTCCGTCAGCCGCCATCTTGCATGCCTCAATGACCATAAGTCCCTGACCGCTCGAAAGATGTCCGGAATCCACGACCGATACATTCTCAAAAGCCGCAGCCGCATCCATCGCGGAATTGTATCCGCTGTTCGCAACCTTCTTGGAAACGACTATATAGATAATGTCATTTGCATAAGATAAAAGCTCGGCAAAGAAGGCCTCATGCTGGTCGACCGTGGGTACCGTTGTATGAACCTTATGCGATTCATCACTCATATAGGTCAAAAGGCCCTTTGTGTCTATTTCCTGACCGTCTCTGAATTCACCCTCGGCCGTGCAGACAATGTGAGGCATTACGGCAATATCATATTTTTCAATGATCTCCTTGGGCAGATCGGCAACACTTTCCGTCGCGATGACCACATGACGTTTTTTCTTATGAGACTGCATCCATGACATGGTTTCCTGAGCAATGGAATCGTCATCATCGGTTGAATATACAATATCTGAAGGCAACAATCCAAACAGCTGTCTTTCAAGTTCATCACCTGTCACGGGCTTTATCAGATACCCGTCAAATCCCTCTTTTTCGTACATGGATTTATATCTCGCATCCGCATTTGCGGTTAAGATGACCATCTTCGAATCTCTGCTTCTGCCGCCGGTCTGCTTCCTTATGAGTCGAACACATTCGATACCGTCCATCTCCGGCATGAGATGATCCATGAATATTACATGATAATAGGTATCGAGAGTCTTTGAAAGCGCTTCTCTTCCGCTTGACGCAGTATCAATCTTAACTCCCGTATTTCTTAAAAGTTTTGATACTACCAAAAGGTTCGATTCACTGTCATCAACCACAAGGACCTTAGCTTCGGGAGCTTCGAATCTCTTTTTATATCTTGAGACAGCCTTTACTTTGTGTCTTTCTTCTAAATTAAATTCACCTATCTGAACATCATCAACTATGACCTGAGGGATCTCAATGATAAATGTGGTACCCTTGGTATAAACACTGTTAACGGATATCTTGCCGTTCATCATATCAACTATCTGTTTAACTATGGCAAGTCCGAGTCCGGTTCCTTCAATATGACGGTTAGCCTGTTCGTCTACCCTCTTGAAGGCCGAGAAAAGATAGGGCATGTCCTCTTTTTTGATCCCCATGCCGGTATCAGTGACAGAATATATGATGTTTACGGTATTGTCATTTCTCTCGCCGCATTGGATCGATAATGTAACAGAACCTTCTTTGGTATATTTGATGGCATTTCCCACAATATTTATGAGAACCTGTTTGATCCTGACATCATCACCTAAAAGTCCTCCCGGTATATCCGGAGCGATATTTATGTGAAACTCCAGATTCTTTTCCTTTGCTCTTATCCAGAGCATGCCCACAACTTCGGATATCATGTCACCCGGGTGATACGAAACTTCGGTAAGCTGCATCTGACCCGATTCAAATTTGGACATATCCAGAATATCATTTATAAGATGAAGCAAAAGCCTGCTGGCAGCCTGAATATTTTCGGCATCCTCAGCAACTTCATCGGATATATCTTCTCTCAAAATCATCTCGTTGAGACCGATAATGGTATTGATCGGAGTCCTTATCTCATGACTCATGTTTGAAAAGAATCTGTTCTGAGATTTGTATAATGCATCGATCTCATTATTCTGGGCTTCGATCTTTTCAAGCGCCTCTTTTTGTTTACGTATCTCATAGGTTACCATGGTAACGATCATAATCGATACAAGTATTAAGATAATGTATGAAGTAATACCGTTGCGCAATGCATAATTCGGATGCAGCTCGTATTCATTGAGATAATTCAGAACGTGAAGGATCGCTGCCATTATCGCTTCTATGGCAAAAAATATATATTTTTTCCTGCCTTCGATTATGATCGAAATATAAAGAACTCCAACCAAAAACCATGCATTATCGCCGTTATTTATTTCTTCCCATGCGCTGGCGGCTTCGGGTATTATCTCTATAACTATCAAAAGCGAGATGATAGGAGCTATCTTTTTAACGCAGTCCTTCTTAACGGCAACGACCGTCAGGATGAGACATATTATACATAAAAAGATCATGATAACATCATCTATATTCATGCCCATTGATGCATGATCAAATATAGATGCGATAAAATAATATCCGAACAAAACAGGCAAAGTAATGGCTGACAGGGCAATAAAAAGTTTATCCTGCTGTTTTGTAAGATCTGTTTGGGGTGAATCATTGATCTTCATCGGTTTTCACCTCCGTTTTCGGGTACGAACTCAATAATATCGTCAGTATCGTTCTTTTGTCCGTTACTTGGATCGTCTTCATTCACAAACTTTGACAGGATCTCAATGAATCCTTCATAATCGGACATCATGTTTTCATGTTTGTCCAAAGGCAATTTGGTCGATCCCGACTTTGCAATATCCTCAAGTTCTTTTGCTTTTTTGGACAGTTCAAGATTACCTATCATCTTTGAAGTGCTCTTGAGCGAATGAACCAGTATTTCATAATCATGAAGGTTTTCAGCCTCAAAATATCTTCTCAGGCCTTCTTTTTTGGCTTCGGATTCTTTTATAAACTGTTTAAGCAGCGAATCGTAAAGGTCCGTATCGGCCTGACAATAATGCAATCCGGCATCGACATCAATACCGTGATCTCTCAATTCATTGTATTTTTGATCCTGTTTGCTTTCGGTTTTTAAAGTCTTAGCAGAAGTATCCTCTTTTTCGACAGATATTTCTTCCTTTTTGGTATCGACGTTTTCTTTTGAAGCAGTATTTATCTCTTCATATGAGACCATATTTCTCGGTAAGACTCTTACTAAGACTCTTTCGAGTTCCACTATCTCTATAGGCTTACTTACAAAGCCGTCAAAGCCTTCACGCATGAACATCTCTCTTGCGGTACTTACGGCATTGGCAGTAAGAGCAACGATAGGAACATCTTTATTCTCACGCTTGTATCCGGCTCTTATATGCTTCATGGCTTCAATACCGTCCATGCCCGGCATCATATGATCCATAAATACTATATCGTAATCATTTTCAAGGCACATATCTATGGCTTCGGGTCCTGACATGGCCGATCTTACATCCATCTCGTATCGGTTTAATATGGATGTTGCAACAGGTATATTCATGATCTCATCATCGACAACAAGTGCCTTGACTCCCTTAAGCAAAAGTTTTCTTTCGCTCTCCTTGGCATCAGCCTGACGACTGTTAAGAACACCGACAACGGGGAAGCAGTAAAACGGCTTTTCCATGATATGAGCCTTAGAACCTTTAGGAAGGACAAAACTGCTGTTGGCTATGATCTCTATCATGATGTCATCCGTGATGCTCTCCATATATTCGACATCGGCCTCATATTCTTCCTGACCGACAAAAATGTGCGTCAGCTTGAGCGTAGAAACAAGCTTTTTGAGATTTTCAAGGTTATCTACCCTGTGCATCTGAACACCAAGTCCCAAAACAACATTTCTTATCATGTAATTGTAATATTCTCTTACGCTGGGATTCTCAAATTTCTCAAAATGAAAGAATGCGCCAAGGCAAAGATCCTCTCTTCTTTCGACCGACATGCAGCTGATCGGATCTATGACTTTCTGGGGAATGCTCATACGAAAAGTAGTTCCGACTCCCGGAGTACTCTCGATAGTAAGAAATCCGCCTAAAGCGGCAACAAAGCCTGATACTACAGACATGCCGAGTCCGAGACCGCTGCTTGACCTGGTCCTTCCCGAATCAGCCTGATAAAAGCCCTCCGTTATCCTTTCAACTTCTTCGGGGCTCATACCTATACCGGTATCCGTAACCTCAAGGTGCAGATTTATACCATATTCCTGTTCTATGGACGATATCCTCACATAGACTCCGCCTTCTTTTGTATACTTAAGTCCGTTCATCATTAAATGCCACAGTATCTTTTTAAGCTTATAGACATCTGTCTGCATAACTGCGGGAATGGAAGGATCCACATCAATGACAAGTTCTATATCATCTCTTTTATAGGGTTTAAGTTTGTTTACAAGGTCACCGAGTACGGAAGATATCATGTACTCTTCTTCATTTATGGCTAAGGACGCTCTGTCGATCTCCGAATAATCAAGGATGTCGCTTATCTGCTCGGAAACCTTAATACCTGCTTTGCTTACGGCTTCCATATCCGAGCGCAGTTCTTCATCCTTTTCCTTTTCCATGCAGACCTGAGACAATCCGATGACGGCATTGATCGGTGTTCTTATCTCATGAGACATATTTGCCAAAAAGTCATTTAATCTGTCAGTTGCATCCGTCAGTTCTTCGATCTCTTTGTCGGAACCGCGCAGTACCTTATTCCATTTTTCGATAACAAGTCTCGCAAACCATCCGATCATGGTTATCATTGCGATATGAAGAATAGTCCTGGAAATAATAAGAGGATCAAAGACCGTACCGTTCTTGCTCATTAAGACAAGACCGTAACAAAGTGTGAGATAATATGTTACCTGACTTAAAGAAATAAGGCTCTTAACTCCGGCAATGATAAAAAGCATCATGACCGCAGACATAACGATCGCCAGATCATATATGCTGGTCTCGTGAATGCCGTAATAAAAAAAGGTACACATCATAAGAACAGAGTACACCCAAAGCCTGTGCATCTGAGTACCACTCTGTATGATATGTGTTATCCATGCTCCCAAAAGACCTATGGGAATAAGTATGAACGCCCAGCTCTCCCATCCCATGAGAGCCGATTCTCCCAATAACAATATGGAAAACAGCGTATAACCTACCAGGATGATAAGGTGAGATGCCTGAAACAGATCACTTCGTTCCTTCTTACGATTCATATCACATCTCCTTCATCTTGTATTCGGGGTCTTCATCTATCATGTCTAACATAATTTCGGCAAATACCGGATCGAACTGTTTTCCTTTTTCGCTGACTATCTGTTCTCTGATAACCTCCTGAGGCAATATGTCACGATAGCTTCTTCTGCTCGACATGGCATCATAAGCATCCGCAAGGGCTATGATCCTCGCCTCTTCCGGGATCTTCTCGCCCATAAGTCCTTCCGGATAGCCTCCTCCGCCAAATCTTTCATGGTGATATTTTGCACCGATCGCAAGCTTCGGCATCTCGGTAATGTTTTCAAGTATCTTTGCTCCCACAACAGGATGCGTCTTGATGATCTCATACTCTTCCTGTGAAAGCTTACCCGGCTTATTGATCACTTCATCGGGAATGCCGATCTTTCCGACATCATGCAAAAGACCCATCATGTATATATCATTGGCCTTTTTTTCGTTATAGCCGGCTCTTTCGGCGATCATCTTCGAATAATGTGCCACTCTTGTTGAATGGCCGTTTGTATATGTATCCTTTGCATCTATCGCTTCCGCGAGCGATTCTACGACATGAATAAAAAGGTTTTCATTTTCCCTTGTCTTTTTTGCGACCTCATGACTTAGATCCCTTTGAAGGGAAATGAGTTCAACCATGTGACTTACTCTCATGGAAAGTACTTCCGGGACAAAAGGTTTTTTAATGAAGTCGACAGCTCCGAGCGCAAGTCCTCTGCTCTCAGCCTCTTCACTCTCATCGGCAGTCAGGAAGATAACAGGTATGTTCGCCAGATCGCCATCCATGGTATGAAGTTTTTTCAATGTTTCAAAGCCATCCATGACAGGCATCTTTATATCCAGAAGGATGAGGTCCGGTCTGTCATCGGTTATATGATCAAGAAGCGCCTGACCTGATCTGAGCGCGGTCACACGCATGCCGTTTTTGCTCAGGATATGACCGGCGATCTTAAGATTTGAAATATCGTCATCAACTATCATGATCCACGGGGTCTCATTTCTCTTTCTTGCGGTTTCCTTACCCACATGCTCCGATTCAACGGAGATCGTTAATGTATTCTCATGATGAATATGCCATGTGGAGATGATATTTCCTATAACGGTATCGATATAATCCTCAAGGATATCGGTCAGAAAAACAAAATACTGATTTTTTCTGTAACGCATTAAGAAATCGGTCTTTCTCAGAGCATTTTTTACATAATCTCCGAAATGATCGGCATTCTTAGCAAAATCTTCTGCCGAATCACCGTCTGCCGGGTACAGGGTAAACAGTACCTTGCATGCACTTTTATTGTTTCTTATTATGTATCTGCTGACATACTGATATACATACGCAAATGATTCTTTATCAAGTCTGTAAGCCGAATCGACGATGTTTCGTTCTTCCATCAGCTTGCTGATGGTACTGATATCCATCTCTTTTTCGGAGCCTTCATCATTAAAAAACGAATCGTTGCTGTGAATGACATAGCCGTGTTTACCGCCGTTTTTTGCATTATAAAGAGCCTTGTCCGCAAATACGAAGAGTGACTCGTACTCCCTGCCGAATTCAGGCACAAAAACAGCACCGATCGAAACTCCGAGCGGTATATCCATCTCTTCGCCCATGAGTCTTTTCGCATCGGCTACCACATCATCATTGATATGAACGCAGATGTCGGATACAGCATTTTCATTGATGACGCCATTTGCAAAAGCTATAAATTCATCGCCGCCGATACGTCCGGGTATGCTTCCCTCGGGCAGGTATCTGGCAATGATTCCCGCTATGCTCTTTAAGACCTTATCGCCCATGTCATGGCCGTAAATATCATTTACCAGCTTAAACGAATCAAGATCGATGACCATCAGGCATCCGCTTAAGCGGTTGCAGGCTTCCGGCATCTTTTTGCCGATCGCGGCTTTATTCAGGAAACCGGTGAGCTTATCGATGGTAGCTTCTTCTATGAGGTTTTGCATTGTCTC